>CAMWMW010000001.1 GCA_947175455.1 uncultured Porphyromonadaceae bacterium
TTTCCGAGGAGTCGTTGCTGTATTGGCACAGCCAGTCCACGAGATTGAGGTCTGATTCGAAGAACTCGCCGTTGTCGAGCGGAAGATAAGCGTTGGTGATTGTCTGTCCCCATTCGAAGTCTCCGGCATCAGCCTTGCGGTTACCCATTATGATTTCGAAAAGAGCGGTCATGGCACGCGGGTCGCGGCTCAGGAAAGCGACTTCGTCACCTTTCTCGATCTGGAAATTCACGTCATCGAAAAGCACCTCTCCGTCAATTGACGCTTTGAGTCCTTTTACTTCCAGAATCTTGTTTCCTACTTCGCGGTTAGGAGTGAATATGATGCCGGGATATCTGCGTGATGAAGGCTGTATTTCCTCCACATTCAGCTTCTCAAGCATTTTCTTGCGGCTTGTGGTCTGCTTGCTTTTTGCCACATTCGCGCTGAAACGCTGTATGAATTCAAGAAGTTCCTTGCGCTTCTCCTCGGCTTTCTTGTTTGCAGCCTGCTGCTGGCGCAGGGCGAGCTGTGAAGACTGATACCAGAAATCATAGTTTCCTGCGAATATAGAGATCTTGTTGAAGTCGATGTCGAGGGTGTGGGTTGACACGGCGTTCAGGAAGTGGCGGTCATGACTCACGACGAGGACTGTATTCTCGAAATTGGCAAGATAATTCTCAAGCCACGCCACGGTCTCGAGGTCAAGGTCGTTGGTGGGCTCGTCGAGAAGCAGATTGTCAGGGTTGCCGAAGAGAGCTTTTGCAAGAAGCACACGCACCTTCTCGTTTGCGCTCATGTCTTTCATAAGCATATAGTGGGAATCCTCCTTGATGCCGAGACCGGAGAGCAGAGCGGCGGCATCGCTTTCTGCATTCCATCCTTCAAGCTCGGCGAATTTCTCTTCGAGTTCCGCCGCCTTTATGCCGTCTTCGTCAGAGAAGTCGGGTTTGGCGTATATGGCGTCTTTCTGTTGCATTATGTCCCAAAGCACAGTGTGACCGCGCAGGACAGTCTCTATGACCGTGCACTCGTCGAACTCGAAGTGGTTCTGAGAAAGCACGGAAAGGCGTTCTCCCGGTCCGAAAGTCACAGAACCTTGCGTAGGAGTGAGTTCTCCCGAGAGAATTTTCATCAGAGTTGATTTCCCGGCACCGTTCGCACCGATTATGCCGTAGCAGTTGCCACGGTTGAAAGTGAGGTTTACATCTTGAAATAGCACGCGTTTTCCGAACTGCATGCAAAGGTTGTTTGTCTGAATCATTTTCTTTGGTTATTTGTGTTTCCGGGGCACGTTGACGTTATGTGTGTCAAAGATGCGTTGTGCGCCTCTGTCGAAAAGTTGCCAGTGCGCTTTCTGCGCGGAGGGAATTTTTTCCGGCATCCATGAGGGGATTACAGTGAAATTCGTTTTCCCGCCTGCCGGTTTGGCTGAGAAGAAAGTGTCGTAATTAGCCTCCTTGAATCTCGCGGTTCCGTCAGCGTCACGTTCGATGACCGCCCGGACAAGTGCCCCGCCGCGGGTATCGGCGGTTTTCATGTTCGATATGAAATTGCCGAGAGAATAGACAAGAAGCACATCTTTGTCCGCCTTTTCATTGCGCACCACTTTCATGGGCTGTATCACATGCGGATGACCTCCGATGATCATGTCCACACCCTGGTCGATGAGGAAATCTGCTATGCTTTCCTGATTCCTGTTCTGCAGCAGAACATATTCCACTCCCCAGTGTATGGTCACGACTGTTATCTCAGCCCCTGCATCCTTGGTCTTTTTAATCTCTTCCGCCATTTTTGCACGGTCTATGAGCGCGATCTCCGCTCCTTCCGTGGGCAGTATGCCGTTTGTTCCGTAAGTATAGTTGAGGAATCCCACGCGGAATCCGTTTATATTTTTTACGAACGGCACGAGAGAATCGCGTTGTGCGGCATCATGATATGTTCCGATGTGATCCACACCAAGAGAATCAAGGGCTGTCAGCGTGCGCCGCGCTGCTTTGTCGCGGCGGTCAAGGCAATGGTTGTTTGCCGTCAGAAACATATCGAAGCCGGCGTCCTTCAGAGCCTGCGCATAAGAGTCCGGAGCAGAGAAGCAGGGATAACCGCTGTATGACGGCCCCCCTCCGAGCGGCACCTCAAGGTTGCACACCGCATAATCGGCGGCGGTGATTTCCGGCGCTATGTATGTGAAACAACCCGAATAGTCATAACTGTCTCCGCCTAATTCCCTGGCTCTGTCAAGTTGAGCCTGATGCTGCATGGCATCGCCGACAAACAGAAGTTCGGCGCGTTGCGGCTCTCCCGGTGCAGAAGCGCCGGTAATAAACGAAAGCAGGCTGAACAGTAGAATCGTCACGTCTGTGGATGGTTTTGATTATGTGGTGATTATTCGATTGTCTGGCGGGAATATGTGAAGCAGACGATTGCCTTGTCTGTGTCGAGCTGTGTCACTGTCGGGCGACCGATGTAGGGTGCGCAGCGGGTGACATAGGTCGTGGTGGAGGTGTATCCCTGCACATCTTCCGTAGAGACAATCACAGGAACAAGTGAAAATTCCATATCTGCCTGATCAACAGGCTTGCCGCTGTTGATCAGTTCAAGGATATATTCGCGCATACCGCTGAAAGTATAGCTTTTGCTGCTTGTATTATATGGGGCGTAGAATGAGGTCTTTCCATCCGGAACCTTGTTGTCGCGGAAGAAAGCCTCGCGCTCGGAGCTCTTCACCATAAGCAGGTGGGGTGCGACATCAAGACCGTAGTCGTTTTCAACGGCTTCTGCGGGAATCTCGAACGAGAGTTTGGAAACGACAGCTATGCTATACAGATCCTTGTCGTATTTGTCGATAATCTCCTGTGCGGGGAATTTCACATTTACATGGTATCCGCCGGGAGTCGTTATTATCGCTTTGCCGCTGTTCGCGAGATTCTTAAGATAATCGGACACCTTGTATGTCACCTTGTTTGCCGAGAGCACCTCAGGCTGAGAAGAGAACAGACACACGGAATCGCGTGCGAGAGTTGGCACGTAGTGGTATTCTCCGGAATCATCATCTTTCTTCTGATACACCTGTTTCATGTAGTGCCAGTAGGTGAAGAATTTCATGGATGAAATCACACCGATACAGCCGTTGCCGAAATTCTGTTCCACGTATACACCAGGGAAGTACTGTGCGAATGTCTGCGGCCATTGGAAGATTCCGGGGTTGTTCTTGTAGGCGTTGAAGACATCCTGAGCCATTTTCTTCGGAAGCATGATAGGAATGCGGATGCTTTCCTGCAGCTTGAAAAGAGAATCGTTCATCGACAGTGCCGACAGGGTGTAGCTCTTGACTCCGATGGGAGACGACGGGTCATAATACCCGTCCGGGTCGAACGCGCTGTTTATGTCAGACGGCAACTGGCGTGTAAGCCTGTAGACCTTCAGCTGCTGGGGTGCCAGCGAGTCTCCGGTCAGCGAGCCTCTCGGCACAGTCAGAACCATTCTTATCGAATCGATGTCGTTTACGGTTATCGAATCCGGTATGTTCATCTTGGTCGCGCACATGAGCTGACTAACGAACGAGCAGTCGAGCGAACCGTATTCAGGCACGTTTATGCGTCCGAGCAGTTTTGTCTGAGTGCGCGAGTCAAACTCCGGCTCAAGGATCGATGAAGCGTCAAGCTTCATTTCGAGGGTGTCGACTGTAATGGTGACCTCACCGTTTACGAGCGAGCCTCCGATAGGGCTTGTGCTGTCTTCGCACGATGCCAGGATTGCGAGCGGCAGCAACGCTGCCACTGCCTTATGTAATGCTTTAAGCTTCATTTCCTAAGAGAGATTGATAGAATTGATGGTATTTGTCGGTGTTGTCCTCTTCCGGATTTAGCGAGAGCACGGGCAGCCCGAGCTTTTCCACATACTCCACAAGTTCCGGATCCGGCGTGCGGTTGTTGAAAATCACCGCGTCGGAGTTGGCGATTCCGATTTTGTGCAGCAGGTTGGTGTTTGCCGGGAGGTCAAGAAAATCCTTCAGGTCATCCGCTTTTATTCCGTCTTCACTGAGTTTCTTGAGAAATTCGGGATCGATGACATCCGCAGGAGTCTCGTCAAGCAGGGAATATACTATTTTTGTCCCATTGAAAGACACACCGTCGGAAAAGACTTTCTTCGCATACAACGGCACCAATGCCGCAATCCATCCTGATGTGTGCAGAATATCCGGCTCCCATCTGAGCTTGCGTGCGGTGTCGGCGGTTCCGCGTGAAAAGAAGATAACGCGTTCGTCATTGTCGGGACGGTTTGTGCCGACGTTGTCCACATCATCCTCAAGTTTCTGGAAATAATCGTCGTTGTCGATGAAATAAACCTGAATGCGAGAGGGCTGCATTGAAGCCACTTTTATGATGAGGGGATGATCGGCGTCTTTGATAGGAATGTTGATTCCGCTGAGACGTATCACCTCGTGCAGCTGGGTGCGGCGTTCGTTGACGTTGCCGAAATTGGGCATGAAGGTTCTGACTTCATACTTCTTGCCATGCATAGCTACCGGAAGATCTCGGCCTAACTGTGCAATCTCCGAGGTAGGGAGATATGGCGCTATTTCGGGAGAGACATAAAGGATTCGTTGTTTTGCCATATTGTTCGGTTTGCAATGCTTGTGGCTCAGTTCTCCACAGAGCGCACCAAGCGGATGCAAAGTTAATAAAAAAAAACGAGATTCCGGTGATTTGCAGTCAGAGCGCCGTATTTATGCTCCTTAAAATATGTGAAATTCGTCAGATTTGCGGATAATGACGTAAAAAATTTAGAAATTAGTAAGTTTTGATTAATTTTGCAGGTTGAAAAAATGAAGGTGTCGCAATAAGGCGCCCTTTTAATTGAGTTTCGCAAGCATATGCCCGGAACGCGCATGTATGCCATGTCGCTCATTCGGGTTGTCTGCGCAAATTGAAACCTGAATAAAATGATAATAATCAGAAAGGTCGCTGAACTCCTCGACTTTGTGGAGCTTCAGAAAGAACAAGGGAATGCAGTGGGACTTGTGCCCACTATGGGAGCTTTGCACGCCGGCCATTTGTCGCTTGTGGAGCGGGCTGTAAAAGAGAATCCATGTGTGATCGCGAGTGTGTTTGTCAATCCGACCCAGTTCAACAATCCTACGGATCTCGCCACATATCCGCGCAAGGAGGAGGATGATTTCAAGTTGCTTGCCGAGGCAGGTGTTTCGGCAGTCTTCGCGCCTTCCGTGGAAGAGATGTATCCCGGAGGTCCGGAAGCCCAGCCGCGCCATGAATTCGAGCTTGGCACAGCGGCAGAGGTGATGGAGGGGCGTTTCCGTCCCGGTCATTTTCAGGGTGTGGCACAGGTCGTGAGTCTCCTTTTCCGACTTTGCCGTCCGACCCGGGCTTATTTCGGAGAGAAAGATTTCCAGCAGATAGCCGTGATCAGGAATATGATCAGAACAGAGGGGATAGATGTCGAGATTGTGGCATGCCCCATAAAGCGTGCTGACGACGGTCTTGCGTTGTCAAGCCGTAATGCGTTGCTTACCGAAGAACAGAGGGCGGTGGCTCCCGAGATTCACCGGGCATTGGAATACAGTGTCGGATATTCGCGTGAACATAGTGTGAGAGCCACTCACGACACAGTTGTCGAGCGCATAGATGCCGTGCCTTTCATGAAAGTTGAATATTTCGAGATTGTTGACGCACGCACGCTTCTTCCGGTGGAGGAGTGGGATGAAAGTCCGTGGATTGTAGGTTGCATCACAGTCTATTGCGGAGATGTCAGACTTATCGACAATGTGACTTATAAAAAAGAGATTTGAGGATATGCTTATTGAAATGATGAAATCGAAGATTCACCGTGTTACAGTGACTGAGGCGAATCTTAATTATATAGGAAGTATCACGATCGACAAACGTCTTCTGGACGCCGCCGATATTCTGCCGGGTCAGAGAGTCTGGATCGTAAACAACAATAACGGCGAGAGGTTTGACACCTATGTGATAGAGGGTGAGGCGGACAGCGGTGTGATTTGTCTTAACGGAGCTGCCGCCCGCAAGGCGCAGCCGGGCGATGTGGTGATTATAATGACTTATGCCCAGCTCACTCCCGAGGAGGCAAAGACCTGGAAGCCCACGGTGATATTTCCCGATACAGAAACCAACAAATTGTAATTCCGTATGTTTGAAAATCTGTCGGAACGTCTTGAACGTTCATTCAAGATATTGAAAGGTGAAGGCAAGATTACCGAAATAAATGTTGCCGAAACCCTAAAGGATGTAAGGCGCGCACTGCTTGATGCCGATGTCAACTATAAGGTTGCAAAGACATTTACCGATACAGTCAAGAAAAAGGCACTGGGTCAGAATGTGATCAATGCCCTCAAACCGAAGGAGCTGATGGTCAAGATTGTCCATGATGAGCTGACGGAGATGATGGGCGGTATGGAAGCTCCTTTGAATCTTGACGGCAATCCGGCTGTTATCCTCATGTCGGGTCTTCAGGGAGCAGGTAAGACCACATTTGCGGGGAAACTCGCCCGCAAGCTCAAATCATCGAAAGGGAAGCGGCCGCTGCTTGTCGGAGCCGATGTTTACCGTCCTGCGGCACGCGAGCAGTTGCGTGTGCTCGCCGCAAGTATAGATGTTCCGGTCTATACAGAAGAAGACAGCAAGGATCCCGTTCAGATAGCTCTTGACGCCATTGCTCATGCAAAGTCGAATCATCTTGATCTCGTGATCGTCGATACTGCGGGACGTCTTGCGGTTGATGAGGAGATGATGGATGAGATAGAACGGATAAAGGACGCCATTCATCCGCAGGAGACACTGTTTGTCGTAGACTCCATGACCGGTCAGGATGCGGTCAATACGGCAAAGACTTTCAATGACCGTCTTGATTTCGATGGCGTAGTGCTCACCAAACTCGACGGTGATACCCGTGGCGGTGCGGCGCTCTCTATCCGTGCAGTCGTAGACAAGCCTATCAAATATGTCGGCACAGGCGAGAAACTCGAGGATATTCAGGAATTCAACCCGGAAGGTATGGCAAACCGTATCCTCGGCATGGGAGATATCGTCGAGCTTGCCAAGCGTGCGCAGGAAATCTATGACCAGAAGGAGGCGGAACGGATTCAGGAGAAAATCAAGAAAAACAAGTTTGATTTTGATGATTTCCTGAAGCAGATAGAAAACATCAAGAAGATGGGTAACATCAAGGATCTTGCCGCAATGATTCCCGGTGTAGGCAAAGCGATCAAGGATGTTGATATCGACAATAACGCCTTCAAGGGCATTGAGGCGATAATACACTCCATGACCCCCTACGAACGTCAGAATCCCGAGATTATCAAAGGCACGCGGCGTCAGCGCATCGCCAAGGGTTCAGGCACATCGTTGCAGGATGTCAATAAACTTCTGAAACAGTTTGAAGACACCCGCAAGATGATGAAGATGGCGACATCCATGAAGAATCCCATGAAGATGATGCGCCAGATGAAGCAGCAAGGCGGTCGCCGCTTCTAAAGATATTAAAAATAAAAGGCGGTGTGTCAAAATTGATAAAATTTGACACACCGCCTTTATTTTAGCCGGATGGCGAGGATGCTGTCAGAATGGTCCGGATGGTAGGCGGCTGAATGTGAGGCTGAAGGGAGTTGACTTTCGTCAATGACCGAAGCCGAATCATTCAGCCAACGACCCAGACGGGCTATTATGACACATCCTCTATTCCGGATATATCGGACATATATCCATTATTTCCTTTTCGAAAGAATCGCGGTTAATTGCCCGGTTACGCATTTCGGTCCTCCTGTTGAATATTGTCTGTTGAGAATAGAACAGGAGGGTGGCTATTTTTGTGCTGTCTGTAATTCCCATCCTGATCAGGGCAAGGATGCGGAGGTTGGCGTTCAGAAGTTCACTGCTTTTAGGGCATATTGCCTTGTCGGGCTGTAGCAAAGTATTCACATTCTTTATAAAATCCGGATACAGCCGCAGGAAAGCTGTATCGAAGTTGAAGAATACCTCTCTCAGTTCAGCTTCCGAAGGTCTTGAGTTCGCTTGAAGCAGTTTTTGAAGCTCATTATATTGCCCCGCTTTTACTTTCGATGTTACTGTCAGTTGCAGGCGATTGTATTTATCGATATATCCCGCGCATAGGTTAAGGAAGAGGTTGACGTATTGTTCACGTGAGCGGTTTGTTTCCTGAAGCTGTTTGTTGAATACCTTAAGCTGGTCGTTGAATGTAGACAAAGTCACGTTCCTGTTCCTGATTTTTCTTTTTTGCCCTATGATTATCGCTATCGCGATGATCAGTATTATCACTATTATTACGATTGTTGCCAGATACAAGTGAAGTTGTTTGTTTTTTGCCAACACAGTTTCCTGATATGCCGTTGCAATGGCTGGAAGTTTCTTGCCGATTTCAAGTATCCTCAGCCTGTTGTTGTATTCCAGCGCATCATTCAGCGAATAGTTGAGATATGCATTCGCGCGTTCCAGATCTCCGTCTTCATTCTTGATAAATAGAGCCACATCCTGCAAAGCAAGATTTTCCTTCAAGGGAATCATCTGATCGGAAATAGCTGCATTTATGAGCCATTTCCTATAATTTGCCCTATCCTGCAGGTTGTTATATGCCTGTGCCAGTGCGAACGCAGATTGAGCGTACAGACGAGAATTTTTAGGTTCTTTATCAACAACCTTTAGATAATTCTTTTTAGCCGTTTCAAAATCGTGGTTGAACATTAATGCTTTTTCTGCAATCCTGTAATTATACAGAGACGTGTTCCGTGGAGTTACTTGGATAAGGGAATCCAAGTATGTTTTGCTGTTGCGATAATAAATAGGGGCAAATGTCTTATCCTGTGAATATTCCGCCCATAATCCGTAAGTCCATTGGTATGCCTGATAATATTTTTCAAGGAGTGTGTCTGACAGGCATGAAGATTGAATTTTCTTAAGTTCATCGATTGCTTGACTGAAATGTCCGGAGGTGGCATATGACATTGACTTGTGTATTTTCACCTTTGCGTTAAGATTGTAGTCTCCCGTATCGGAAACAAGTTTTTCAGCCAAGTTGATATATCTCATTGCCGAGTCAAAACTGAGGGTCAGATACTCCTCGTAAAGTCTGTCGTATCCTTTAAGCTTATCCATTATCGGGGCATTCACCGGGATTCTGGATTTAATGCTGTCTATTCTGCGTTTTTTATTTTTGAGGAATGTATCCCTGATGCTAAGCACGGAATCGAGACTTGCAAGGTCATTTTGAGGCTTGGCGTAAACAGGGGATGTCGTCAACAAAACAAGGAGCATAAATATTGGGAACGTTCTCATTTTATTCATATCTCAGTTTATTTGTATGCAAAGATAATATAATTTTTTTAATACCCAATGAGATCTATCCTTCTTATTAACACTACCTGATTCCAAATTAACTTAATTTATAATAAATTGATAATTAATGCATTACCCCCCCCCGATGCGCTACTTGAACTACTTGAAACTACCTGCCAACTACTTGCTATTGATAATTATACGTTGTCGTTATAATTTTACCACGAAATCAATAAACAATAATTAACCTAAATCTTTATGAAACCTTTTAATTTAACATTTGGACGGATGGTGCTTCTTGTGGCAATGTTGCTGCTGTCGCCGCATGCGTTCGCCCAGGTGAAAAAAATCTCAGGTACCGTGACTGACTCATCGGGTGAGCCGTTGATAGGTGCGAGTGTATTTGTTGTAGGAACCAATAAGGGAGCTTCGACAGATATGGATGGAAGATACACGATTGAGGCGAAAAGTAACGACAAGATGCGTTTTTCCTATGTCGGGTATAAGACAAAGACAGTTAAGATTGAGAATCGCACGGTTATCAATATAACGCTTGAGGAGGACAATACGGTGCTTGATGAGGTAGTTGTTATCGGTTACGGCACCATGGATAAGAAAGAGTTGACCTCAGCGGTGTCTCATGTCAGTGCAAAAGACTTCCAGTCCATAGCATCGACAGACGTGTCTATGCTTATTCAGGGCAAAGTGCCGGGGCTTTCGGTTGTCAACACGGCTGCCGCCGACCCTAACTCGGCAGCGAGTCTCCAGATTCGTGGCGTTTCATCGCGCGAGGCTGGTCTTGGTCCGTTGATCGTGCTTGACGGTGTGCCCGGAGCAAGTCTCACCAATATCAATCCGAATGATATAGCATCTTTCGACGTGCTGAAGGATGGAGCCGCATCCGCTATTTATGGTACACGTGGTTCCAATGGTGTGATTATCATCACTACCAAGAAAGGTGCGCAGGATGGAAAGGTGCATACCACTTATTCAGGAACTTTCTCATGGGACAAGGCTAACCGTGACCTTGACATGATGAATGCTGAGGAATATAGGGCTTGGCGTATTCCTTCGGGTGATGCAGCAGTGGATCTCGGAGGTAATGATGATCTTTTCGATATGGTTTCCCAAACCGGTTTCAAACAGACGCATACTTTGACAATCAGCGGAGGTGGAGCCAATACAAATTATCGAGTATCAGCAGATTTTCGCAACGGAGACGGCGTGGAGAAACGTGGAAACCGTGAAGAATATGGTGCCCGTGCCACTATAAATCATGCTACCAAGGGCGGCTTGTTTAACGCCACCTTGAATGTCGCACCCCGTATTGTCTATCGCAAACTTGCTGATAATGACGTGTTCCGTCGTGCGATAGAAGCGAATCCGACCACACCTGTATGGGATCCCAATGTTCCCGGGAAATATTATGATTTCTCAACTGTCAATGGTTTCGTGAATCCCATGGAATCTATAGATCTTGTGCAAGACAAGAGTCAGGAGAAGGTGCTCGACTGGGACGCTACCGTCAAGCTTAATCTCCTTCCCCTTTTCCTTCCTAACGCAAAATACAGTCAGAATCTGTCGACTCAGATAACTTTCGCCGATCATCAATACAATAACGACGGCAGTTATTTCGAACCGTCGACAATGAATCAAAACCTTAAGATAAAGAAGAAAGGATATGCAAGCCGTACGGCTAACAATGCCCGTAGCATGAGTCTTGAATGGCTTGTTAATTATAATATCGGAATAAAGGATCATAATATCCGTGCCATGGCGGGTTATTCATATCAGTATTGGCAGAACTCAGGTTTCTCCGCCAATAACTATGACTTCGCCAACGATGGTCTCGGTGCTGACAATCTTGGTTCCGGAGAGGGCGCCAAGGAGGAAGGAGAGGTAGGCATGAGCAGTTACCGTAACGACAACAAGCTTATTGCATTTTTCGGACGTGTAAACTACGACTATGCCGGACGTTATCTCTTCACAGCTTCTTTGCGTCATGAAGGTTCATCCAAATTCGGAAAGAATCACAAATGGGGTAATTTCCCTGCCGTATCCGCCGGCTGGCGCATATCCGAAGAGGAATTTATGAAGGATACTTCCTCATGGTTGAATGAATTGAAGATACGTGCTGACTTCGGTGTCACCGGTAATCAGGAATTTGGCAGCTATCTGTCGCTTGACACAATGGGCTCTTTCGGCTATAGCTACTACAACGGACAGTGGGTGAAAGTGTGGGGACCCGGAAAGAATGTCAATCCAGACCTTCATTGGGAGAAAGGAAAGAACTGGAATATTGGTCTTGATTTCTCACTCTTCAATAACAGGCTCTATGGTTCGTTCAACTATTTCAACCGCCGCCAGCAGGATCTGTTAGGTAATTATCGGGTGCCAATGCCTCCTTATCTCTTCACTCACACCTATGTGAATGTGGGAACAATGAAGAACACCGGCTTTGAGTTCGATATCACCTTTAACGCCGTTCAGACACGTGATTTCACGTATACCATGAATTTCATAGGTACAACGCAATCCAACAAGTTTGTGGATTTCAGTAACTCCGAATTTGTAGGTAACGATTATTATGACGTTGCTTATACGGAAAATCCTTATCCGAATATTCCGCTCCAGCGAATTGAGAAAGGACGTTCTATCGGAAGTTTCTATATGTTCAAATATGCCGGTATCAATACCGATGGCGAATGGCTCATATATGACAAGGATGGAGACATCATCAAGGGTATTCAGGGTTCTGAGGCTGACCGCCAGTATGTAGGCAACGGCTTGCCCAAGTTCACCCTCTCTACAAGCCACAATTTCCGATATAAGAATTTTGACCTTTCCCTTTTCTTCCGTGGTGCGTTCGGTTTTGATATATTCAACATCCACGACTTCTATTACGGCACACGCAATTTCCCCGGAAACATGCTGTGTAAGGCATATCAGAAGAATGAGAAGATTTCATCGAAACAGAATCCCATTGTTTCCGATTATTTTCTGGAACGCGGTGATTATTTCAAACTCGATCAGATCACGCTCGGCTACACGCTTCCCACGCCCAAGGCACGATTCATGGATCAGCTCCGAATTTACGGAACAGTCCGCAATGTGTTCACCATCACAAAATATAGTGGCATGGATCCCTCAAATTTCCAGGTTAATGGTCTTACACCGGGTGCTCACGGCGGTCGTGGATATTATCCCACCACGCGTCAGTTCATAGTAGGCGTGCAGCTTGATTTCTAATTCCAAGTAAAAACCAAGAATTAATTAAAAATGAAACCATATAAATATTTAGCGGGCTTGGCTATGGCTACGTTGACATTGTCCGGATGTACGAATCTTGACGAGACTGTGTATGACCAGATAAGCTCCAACAACTATTTCAACACGAAAGAAGACGTAATTGCTATGGCGTTCCGTTCTTTTGAGCACGGCTATTGGACAATAGTGCCACGTTTCAGGATTCAGGAGCTTCCGGGTGACCAGCTTATCATTCCCCGGCGCGACGGAAGCTGGGACGATGGCGGTGTGTGGCGTCAGTTCCATTATCACACATGGACTCCCGATATCGCGCGTCATGTGCATGACGAATGGGATTCCTGTTTTGCAGGAATCGGACAATGTAATTTCGCTATTGACCGATTCAGCGAGCTTGGTCCTGCAAAATTCGGATTCTCTGAAGAGGAGTTCAATTCATTAAGGACACAGAACAGGGTGTTGCGTTGCTGGTATTATATCCGTCTGCTTGACGCATTCCGCAATGTGCCCTTCTCAGTGAGCTATGATGATCCGTCGAAGAACAGCATGGCTCAGGTTCCGCCGGAATTTATATTCAACTTTGTAGAGACCGAGCTTAAGGAATCCATTCCTTTGCTCTATAAGAAAGAAAGCCTTGGCTCCGGCTCTCAGTATGCCAATCTCTGGACGCAGGGAGGAGCGGCAGCTTTGCTTGTGAGGTTGTATCTCAATGCAAAAGAATGGATAGGGGTTGATCGTCTCGCTGATTGTGAGAAGGTTGCGCAGGATATTGTTGACGGTGTTTATGGTGCCTATAAGGTTGATGACCGTTGGGATGCGCCTTTTGATTCAGAGAATGACAAATGCGACGAACTCGTATTCTTCTTCTCCGGATCTTGCAATTACACAAGCTGGCACTACCATCAACTATATAATTGGGGCGTGCCATCCAATTCAGAACTTTTCTTTAACGACTATAAGGTGAAACATGGAGGACATAACGGAGAGTTTGTATGCTCGCCGAGTTATGACCCTACGGGCAAGCTTTATGATTTTGAACTCGGCATGACGGTGCAGAAATTCAGGAAATATCCCGGAGATGTGCGTCTGGCGAAATATAAGAACCTCGGAGGAGGTAAACGTGAGGGAATGTTCCTTTTCGGCAATCTTGAATATACTCAGAACGGAATTAAGCGTAAGTTGAAGGCTCCTGAGATGCCATATGACCTTTGCATCCGTGATGCCGTGGGACAGTTCCATTACACGAAAGAAGACAAATGGCTTACATCCGCGAATAGCGACATGACCACCGGTGATTATAACTCCGGATGGTACACGGTGAAGTATCCGATGTATAGCGACACGGATCCGGGTGCCGGAGAAGGTGACTTTGCGGAAATCCGTCTGCCGGAGATCATATATGCTCTTGCAGAGTGCAAGCTTCGTAAGGGAGATGCAAAGGGTGCCGGTAAACTTCTCAACAGTGTGCGCCGACGTTATTATCCCCAGGCAATGCTCAGCCATGTGCTGTATGCACCTGAAGGTAATGTGGATCTTGACATGGACGAGATGCTTGACGAGTGGGGACGTGAGTTCTTGGCAGAGGGACGCCGCCGTATAGATTTGATCCGTTTCGGAAAATTCTGTACCGGAAAATGGTGGGACAAGAATCCGGATGTCGACGACCATGCGAAGATATATCCTGTGCCGCGCGTTCAGATCACAACCAATCCCGCGCTCAAGCAGAATCCCGGCTATAATTAAACAGCTTCTAAACAGCTTCTAAATTGAGTAATGAATAACGAAATCAAAGACATGAAGATATTTAAATTAACATCGTTTGCAGCAATTGCAGCAATCATGCTTCTCGGTCTGTGCACTGCAAGCTGCGATGAAGAGAGGGATCTCGTGGTAATCGAGGGAAACATACCCATCAAGACATCCACTCTTTATATAGTGGGTGATGCCACACCTGCTGCATGGGATATCAATAATCCGGTGCTTTTGACAGCCAGCGCGGAAGATCCGCTTGTGTTCATATACGAGGGGAATCTGACAAAGGGTGAGATGAAGGCATATCTGACTCCCGGAAACTGGGAGTCGCCATGCGTGCGTCCGATGACAGCCGGTTCTCCAATAAGTAAAGCCAACATTGACAAAGAGCCGTTTCAGCTTTATTCCGGAGGTGAAGACCTCAAATGGTCGGTGAAAGATTCCGGTAACTATCGGCTTGTGTTCGACTTGCGTAACTGGACATTCAGCACCACGTATCTCGGATTATGAGACTCAAGACTTGTAAACAGGTAGTTTTAGGTTGCCTATGCGGTTTCCTTGCCCCGGCTTTTTTGTGTCGGGGTGGGGAGATCCATACTCACAAAGCTCCTCTTTATTGGTCAGTTTATGAGTATGCCCGAGAAATGGAACTTGCAGGCATACCGTATCATGAGATGGATCTCTCTTCGGCTCAGTGGGATGCCGTGATCGACATGATGTCGACAAAATTCAAGTCTCATGGTTACGACATGATCTGTACTGACGGGTTCCTGCCTCAGACAGCACGTGACGGAAGTGTCTACATGACACATTACGGCTCCATGCCGTTGAAGACACTGATTTCCAAATGTCGGGTCAATGGCATGAGGGTTGGAGTCTACGACAATCCCTTATGGATAAAGGGGGATCTTGATGCAAAAGTTCCGGGTACGGACTATACGTTACGTTCCTTGACGCGCAATTCGCAGGATCAGGTGCTTTATCCGGAAGTTACTGATCGCCCCGATTTCACATGGGTTGTTACGGATCATCCCGGGGCGCGAGAATATATCGACGGATTTTTCAAGCATTACCATGACATGGGTGTGAATTTCGTAAGGATGGACTTCATGTGCTGGTATGAGGATGGCGATCCGGGACGCGATTATCCGGTTACGTGCGGTTACGGCAGAGAACGTTATGAACTCGGACTTTCCTATATACGCGAGTCTGCGGCGAAATATGGTATATTCACATCCATTGTGATGCCGGAGCTTTATAACGATGCGGAATTGGAAAGTAAGTATTGCAATATGACCCGCATCGTTCAGGATACGAATATAGGAGGTTGGCATCATTTCTCCTCTTTCAACAGGGGCAAGATTTATGACCGCTGGCCTTATGCCGACAATCAGTTTGACGGCTTCACCCATTGGAGCCATATCGGAGGAAAGGGGAAGGTTATCCTTGATGGTGACTTCTTGCGTCTCAACAAATGTGATAATGATGACGAACGTTGTTCGCAGGTGTCGCTGCAATTGATTGCCGGTGGTCCGGTGACCATCGCCGACACCCCCGAGACTATAGGAAATCTTGACAAGTTCTATACCAATGAAGAGCTCCTTGCCTTGAATACCGACGGATTTATAGGAAAACCATTGTCTGACGAGATCGACAGCGAAGGCAGTTGCATATGGTATGGCACGATGAGCAATGGAGATGTCGTGATGGCGATGTTCAACCGAGAGGAAGCTCCTCGCAAAATGAGCGTGAATCTTTCGGAAATCGGACTTTCCGGAGAATACAAAGTGCGAGACCTTTGGAAACATGCCGATGAATCCGCAGTTGAATCCGTTTTCACGGTTACTGTCCCGCGACATGGTTGTAAAGTTGTTAAACTCACAAAATAAATTATTTAATTAACCTTAAAAGTTATGAAACAAAATTTTCTTAAGGCGATGGCATTAGGCGGTGCCATACTGTTGAATGCAGTCTCTATTTCTGCTGCAATTCCCGAACATCTTTATATGGTAGGCGAAGCTTCGCCAAGTCTGTGGCATATTGATCTGGCTCAGGAAATGACTAACGAGGGGGATGGGGTATTCAGCTATCGCGGTAACCTTTATAATCAGAACCTTCAGTTTATTGATGCAAGAAACTGGGATGGGGTGCGTTATGTTCCGGAAAATTCAGGCACATGGCTTATTAATGCACACGAGGCGAACGTTATAAGTGCTGTCGGGAATGAAAACCGTTGGTGGGTGACTGAGCCGGGAACCTATGATGTTAAAGTCTTTTTTAGTGATAACGGTGAATCTGTGATGATAACTGCGCAATGGGTTGACGACTTGTCTCCGTTGGTTGTTCCCCTTGGAGCTGCCACAGGTCAGTGGGACACGGCATCTGTTCCTCCCACATTCAACATTTATCCTGAAGAAGGAACCGAGGATGTATTCGTATGGGAGGGTACGCTGTCTCCTAATGACGATTGTTGTCATTTTAAATTTATCTCCTATCCGAGTAATTATTGGGAGACTTGGTTCTATGTTCCATCCGAATTGGATTTTAACGGAAAGGTGAAGCTTGTAAAGGCGGGAGAAACATATCCGGTAAGAAGGACTTGGGGCAATAGTGAAGGTGCTCAAGACTATTTCTGGGGATTCCCGGCAGAGGCATGCACTCCTGATAAAAAATATAAGGTGACACTTGACCTTGGTGAGAATACAATAAAATTTGAGAACATTATGGAGTCAGGAGTTACTGAAATTGCCGGAACTGAATTGAAAGCAAGCTTTATAGGTGGTGACCTTGTTGTGGAGGGTGCTTCCGCCGGAATTGAAGTCTATGACATATCCGGTCGTAAGGTGGCTCAGTCAAATGGTGGCTCACTTACCGTTGCAGGCCTTTCCAATGGAGTCTATGTTGTGAAGACAGCAGGCAAGGCAGTCAAGGTTGCGAAATAATCGTTTTGAATATTGAGGCTTTAGGTTTTTTAAAAGGTCTTTAGAGTCTTTAAGGTCTTTAAAGTCTTTGTGAAAAACCTAAAGCTTCTTTTAATTTTTTATTGTAGGTTTTAGAAACTGTTTAAATTTAATTCGAAATTTTTTATATAGTGAATCTTGTGGCT
>CAMWMW010000002.1 GCA_947175455.1 uncultured Porphyromonadaceae bacterium
CCTCATATGCTTTATAGCAGATGGGGAATTTTTGTTGTTAAAATATTTGTGGAATTGGGGAATAAGATGTTATTTTGCCGAACAATCTTCAGATTGACAAATACCAAAAAACACAATAACAACCTTCGTTATGTTACAGGAAACGAATGTAAAGACCATCGACAAGGTGGTGATTCGCTTTGCCGGCGACTCAGGCGACGGCATGCAGCTTGCGGGAAATATCTTTTCCAACATTTCCGCCGGAGAAGGAAACCAGATCTCCACATTCCCGGATTATCCGGCAGAGATCCGCGCGCCCCAGGGTTCGTTGAGCGGAGTGTCGGGCTATCAGGTGAGTGTGGGCAAGGATGTCCACACCCCCGGCGACCAGGCTGATGTGCTTGTCGCGATGAATCCCGCCGCCCTCAAGACCAATCTCCGCTATCTCAAGCCCGATGGAATCATCGTATGCGACGGAGACTCGTTCACCGGGCAGAATCTCAAAAAGGCGGAATATTCCACGGAGGATCCAGTAGCCGAGCTCGGCATCAATCCGGCGCGGATCATGCTTGTGCCGATGACCACGCTTCTGAAATCCACACTTGCAGATTCCGGTCTTGACCAGAAAGGAATGATGAAATGCAAGAACATGCTTGCTCTCGGCATCATCTGCTGGCTGTTTGACCGTCCGGTAGAGGGCGTGCTCAAGAAACTTCAGGCAAAATTCGCCAAGAAGCCGGCAGTATACGAGGCAAACGCAAAGGTTGTGAAAGCCGGATGGGATTATGGTCACAACACGCACAGCTCCATGCCTGTATACCGCATCGAGACAGCTTCGGCGGAGAAAGGCACCTATATAGACGTTACAGGAAACACCGCTACCGCATGGGGTCTGATAATGGCATCCGAGAAGAGCGGACGTCCCCTCTTCCTGGGGTCTTATCCCATTACCCCCGCCACCGACATACTCCACGAGCTTGCCAAACGCAAAGACCTCGGTGTCAAGGCATGTCAGATGGAAGATGAGATTGCCGGCGTATGTTCCGCCATCGGAGCGTCTTATGCCGGTCACCTCGCGGTGACATCCACATCGGGTCCCGGTCTCGCGTTGAAATCGGAGGCTATCGGACTTGCCGTCATGGCAGAGCTTCCGCTGGTGGTCATCGATGTCCAGCGCGGAGGTCCATCCACGGGTCTTCCGACCAAAACAGAGCAGACCGACCTCATGCAGGCTCTTTACGGCCGCAACGGCGAGTCGCCTCTCTGTGTGCTCTCGGCGGTCAGCCCTACGGACTGCTTCGAGATGGCGTTTCAGGCATGCCGCATAGCCATTGAACACATGACTCCCGTCATTCTTCTCACCGATGCCTTTATCGGCAACGGCTCATCGGCGTGGCGTGTGCCCGAGAAAGACGATTATCCGGAAATCAAGGTGCCGCTTGTATCCGCCGGGCGTCTGGAACAGGGCTGGAAACCGTATGACCGCGACAACGACACGTTGGTGAGATACTGGTCGATTCCCGGCATGGAGAAAGGCATGCACCGTGTCGGCGGTCTTGAGAAAGATTACGACACATCGGTCATCTCGACAGATGCCAGAAACCATGCGCGCATGGTCGAGACACGCCGGGAGAAAGTGGCGCGTATCGCACGCGACATACCCCGCATGCAGCCGATGTTCGATGAAGATGCCGACACCATCCTTCTCGGCTGGGGAGGCACATACGGTCATCTGCTGACAGCCGCGACCGAACTCAACGCCGCCGGCAGAAAGGTCGCCTTCTGGCAATTCCGCTATATCAATCCTCTGCCCGAGAATGCGATAGAGGTTCTTTCGAAATACAAGCGCATCATAGTCGCCGAGCTCAATACCGGCATGTTCGCAGACTATCTGCAGATGCACCTGCCCGGCAAGGAGATTCTCCGCATCAACAAGATCGAAGGACAGCCCTTCCTCGTAAGCGAGGTTGTGGAAGGTGTGATCTCACATATGGAAAACAGATAACGGAAGTATAACCCAATCAAAAACTCCAACAATGGAAGAGACAAAGACCACGGGCTATACGCCCGCCGATTATAAGAACAGCCAGAACGCCCGCTGGTGTCCCGGCTGCGGAGACCACGCCATTCTCAATGTGCTTCACAAGGCGATGGCGGTTATAGGAGTCGCCCCCAAAGACACAGCCGTAATATCAGGCATCGGCTGCTCCTCGCGTCTTCCCTATTATATGAACACATACGGCATGCATACCATACACGGACGTGCGGCGGCAATCGCAACCGGTGTCAAGACCGCCAACCCGGAGCTTACGGTATGGCAGATATCGGGCGACGGCGACGGACTCGCCATAGGCGGCAATCACTTCATTCATGCCGTGCGCCGCAATGTGGACATCAACATGCTTCTTTTCAACAACAAGATATACGGTCTTACCAAAGGGCAGTATTCCCCGACTTCCGACCGCGGAGCGGTGACGAAATCGAGTCCTTACGGCACAGTCGAGGATCCCTTCATTCCCGCGGAACTGTGTTTCGGGGCGAGGGGCAACTTCTTTGCCCGTGGAATAGACATCACTCTTGACATCACCCGCGACTGCATGGTTGCCGCAGCGCGTCACAAGGGAGCGGCAGTCGTGGAGGTTCTTCAGAACTGTGTGATATTCAACAATGGCGTGCATTCATATTTCACCGACAAAGACCAGCGTGCCGACCATACGATTCTTCTCCGCCACGGCGAGAAAATGCTTTTCGGAAAGAATATGGACAAAGGTCTGGTACAGGACGGCTTCGGACTGAAGGCGGTGACAGTGGGCGAAGACGGCTATACAATCGACGATGTGCTGGTTCACGACGCACATTGCGAGCAGAACTTCCTCCAGCAGCAGCTCGCCATGATGGACGGACACGAGCTTCCTGTGGCAAGTCGGAGTCATCCGTGACTATCAGGCTCCTTCGTATGAGACGGAGGTAGAGCGTCAGGTCGCGGAGGTCAGGGAGAAGAAAGGTTTCACCTCGCTGCGCGACATGATACTCAGGACCTGCGAAAGCTGGACAATAGAATAATCAGGAGAGTATATCCCGGTTCCTGTAAACCGGAGCAATGATAAATTTGCTTTTGTGCATAAAATCATGCACAAAAGCAAATTTTTTGTGCACATTTTAATGAAAAATTTCCATAATTGAAATATTTTGATTTACTTTGCACTCTGAAATAAAGAAAAATAAGAAAAATTATTAACATCTAAAAATCTTATTGATATGTCAGACATTGAAAAAAGAGTAAAAGAGATCATTGTAGACAAACTCACAGTAGATGAGAACGAAGTAACTCCTACCGCTGAATTCAGCAAAGATCTCGGCGCAGACTCACTCGACACCGTAGAGCTCATCATGGAGTTCGAGAAAGAATTTGACATTACTATTCCCGACGCAGAGGCAGAGAAGATCTCGACTGTTGGCGACGCCATCAGCTATATCGAGGAACACAGCAAATAATCAGGTTTCATGGAATTAAAGAGAGTTGTAATAACGGGACTCGGAGCCTTGACTCCGATCGGCAACGATGTGGCGACGACCTGGGAGAATGCCAAGGCCGGCAAGAGCGGTGCCGCCCCGATTACACACTTCGACGCAGCCAAATTCAAGACTCAGTTCGCATGTGAGGTCAAGGATTTTGATCCTTCCGCGCATTTCGACCGCAAGAAAGCCCGTCAGCTTGACCTTTACGCCATGTATGCGCTCAAGGCTGCCGACGAGGCAATCGAAGACGCGGGTCTTGAAGGCGAGGGAGTCGACAAGAACCGTGTCGGCGTTATTTTCGCGGCAGGTATCGGCGGTCTCCACACATTTGAGGAGGAAGCCGGATATTTCGCACTTCATGGCTCGGAGCAGGGACCCAAATACAATCCCTTCTTCATCCCCAAGATGATTGCCGACATCGCAGCCGGCCACATCTCTATCGAGCATGAGTTCAGAGGCCCGAATTTCGCGACAGTATCGGCTTGTGCTTCTTCCAACCATGCCCTTATAGACGCGTACAACTATATCCGTCTGGGCATGGCGGACGCTATTGTGGCAGGCGGCGCCGAAGCAGCGGTTTTCCCCGCAGGAGTAGGTGGCTTCAATTCCATGAAGGCACTCTCTACCCGTAATGAAGAATGTGAAAAGGCATCCCGTCCGTTCAGCGGTTCCCGCGACGGTTTTGTAATCGGCGAAGGCGCTGCCGCTCTTGTTCTTGAAGAGCTTGAGCACGCCAAAGCACGCGGTGCGCATATTTACGCGGAGGTTGCCGGAGGAGGCATGAGTGCCGACGCATATCATATCACCGCCACCCATCCCGAAGGTCTCGGTGCCGTTATCGGCATGGAGAACGCACTTAAGGATGCGGGCATGAAGCCTGAGGATATCGATTACATCAACATGCACGGCACATCGACTCCCGTAGGAGACATCGGTGAGGTCAAGGCTATCCAGAAAGTTTTCGGAGAGCACGCATACAAGATGAATCTCAGCTCCACCAAGTCGATGACCGGTCACCTTCTCGGCGCAGCCGGCGCGCTTGAGGCTGTTCTCAGTGTCAAGTCTCTCAACGACAATATCGTTCCTCCCACAATCAATCATGAGGAGGGAGACAATGACCCTGAAATCGATTATAATCTCAACTTCACATTCAACGAGGCGCAGCCCCGTGAAATCAACGCCGTTCTCTCGAATACGTTCGGTTTCGGAGGTCATAACGCTTCAGTGATCCTCAAGAAATATAAAGGCTAAGAGAGTCTTTATCATATCAGCAGAAGGAAGATTCCGCAAATGTGGAGTCTTCCTTTTTTTGATATTGCCGGGTAAGTCCGGTTTAGTGATTTTATTGGATGAACGCGGATATATTTGGAAGCAGGGAAGTGTGAATGTCAGTTTTTTTTATTAAATTTGTATGTTAAAACCAAGACTGACAAAGATACTGCACAATATGGCAACAGAAGAAGAAGAGAAAAGATATCAAGCGGATAATATCCAGGTGCTTGAAGGACTTGAGGCGGTGCGCAAGCGTCCGTCGATGTATATCGGCGACACAGGCGTGCGCGGCTTGCATCATCTGGTTTACGAGGTGGTCGACAACTCTATCGACGAGGCTCTCGCCGGTTTTGCCAGCCATATAGACGTGAGCATTCTTGAGGACAATTCCATCAAGGTCGTTGACAATGGCCGAGGCATACCGGTAGACATGCATGAAAAGATGCACAAGCCGGCACTTGAGGTTGTTCTGACAGTGCTTCACGCCGGCGGTAAGTTCGACAAAGGGTCGTATAAGGTGTCCGGTGGTCTGCACGGTGTCGGCGTAAGCTGCGTGAACGCGTTGTCCGACTATCTGCGTGCCGAGATTCACCGCGACGGCAAAGTGCACATGCAGGAATACGCTTATGGAAAGCCCACATGCGACCTCACGGTTGTTTCCGAGACAGACCATACGGGAACCACAATCCTTTTCCATCCTGACGCCACAATCTTCAGCGAGACGGTATATGACTACGAGACACTCGCCAACCGTCTGCGCGACCTCGCATTCCTTAATGCCGGCATAACACTGACCCTCACCGACGAGCGCGTGCGCGACGAAGAAGGAAACCCGAGACGTGACGTTTTCCACAGCGCCGAAGGTCTCAAGGAATTCGTGAAATATATCGATGAAGGCAAGGAACCCCTGATTGAAGACATCATACACCTCAACACCGAGCGTGGAGGTGTTCCCATTGAGGTCGCAATGACTTATAACACCGACTTCAATGAAAATATATACTCTTACGTCAACAATATCAATACAATAGAGGGTGGTACTCATCTCACCGGTTTCCGCCGCGGTCTCACATCCACGCTCAAGAAATATGCCGATGACAACCATCTTCTTGAAAAGCTGAAGATAGAGCTTTCCAAGGAGGACTTCCGTGACGGTCTGACAGCGGTGATTTCCGTAAAGGTAGCTGAACCTCAGTTCGAGGGTCAGACAAAGACCAAACTCGGCAACAACGAGGTCGGAGGAGTCGTTCAGAGCGCGGTGAGCGAGGCTTTGCGTTATTATCTTGAGGAGCACCCGGCGCAGGCAAAGGCGATTGTCAACAAGGTTGTGCTTGCGGCGCAGGCACGTCATGCCGCCTACAGCGCCAGAATGCGCGTGCAGAGCAAGAGCCCGTTGTCGGGCGCGGGTCTTCCCGGCAAGCTTGCCCCCTGCAAGAGCCGTGATGCCGTGGAATGCGAGCTTTTCCTTGTCGAGGGAGATTCGGCGGGAGGTTCCGCAAAGCAGGGCCGCAACCCGAGATATCAGGCAATTCTTCCTCTTCGCGGAAAGATTCTGAATGTTGAGAAAGCGATGGAGCATAAAGTGCTCAATTCCGATGAAATCGTCAATATATACAAGGCACTCGGCGTGACCATCGGCACGGAGGAGGATTCAAAAGCCCCCAACATGTCGAAACTCCGTTATCACAAGATTGTGATCATGACCGATGCCGATGTCGACGGCGCCCACATCGCAACACTGCTCATGACATTCTTCTACCGCCGTATGCGTCCGATCATCGACAACGGCTATCTTTATATCGCGACGCCGCCGCTTTACAAATGCTCCCTCAAGGGGAAGAAGAATGTAGAGGAATATTGCTGGACAGACCAGCAGGTACAGCGCTTTGTCGATGACAAATGCAACGGAGAGCGCAACAGACTTGTTCTGCAGCGATACAAAGGTCTCGGTGAGATGAATCCCGAGCAGCTCTGGGAAACCACCATGGATCCGGAAAACCGTATGCTCAAGCAGGTGACGCTGACCAATGCCGCCGAAGCCGACCGCACATTCTCCGTGCTTATGGGCGAGGAGGTTGCGCCGCGCCGCGATTTCATAGAGGCTCACGCTTCTTATGCGAATATAGACGCGTAAATCAGCGCTGCGGCAGATTACTGATTCAGGAGTTTTCTGAAGAGCCGGATATATTTCTCCGCCACAGCGTTTTCGGCGAATTTTTCGATAACGGACTGCTGCATGATCTGTATGACGCTGTCACGGTTGTCGACTCCCCATATAATGCCTTCCGCGATGCGGAGGGCATTTTCTTTTCTGTTGTCGCTCCAGGGGGCGAGGTAGCCGGTAGACAGATGGTCGATTATATCCGGTTGTCCTCCATGGTCGAGCGCTACCGGAACGCATCCCCACGCCTGCCCTTCGATAAGGGTTCCCGGCAGAGTCTCCCACTCTGAGGTCGAGACAACCACGCTTCCCGATTCATAGACATCGCGGATTTCTTCAGGAGAGATTCTGCCAAGATGCGTGTGGCGTATTGCCACCCCCTTCAGCGCTTCCGGATCCTTCAGCGAACCGAAAGTAACAAGTTCCAGTCTTTTCGCCTCTTGCGGGTATTTCTCCGCAAGAATCTTCGTTGCCTCGACAAGGGTGAGATGATCCTTGACCGGGTCATCGATGCGGGCGGCGCCGAATATGATTCTTGCCGAATCCCGGTTGCCCCGGACGGCAGTTTTGGTTCGCAAGGAAATTGTGGAAGTGTCGAATGCGTTGGGAATCACTGATATTCCGGAGTCTTTCATCAGTGATGATTTCCGTGCCGTATCTGCAAGCCACGTGCTTACGGCAACAAAATTGATATTGACGCTATCGTAAAGATTCCGTTTGTGTCGCCACACCTTGTGCGAGAGATCATTGCCCGAGGCTTTATGCTCCAGTAAAGGGCAGTTGCCGCATTCACCGAGGGGACTCAGGAAATTTTCGCAATATCCGGCATGATGGCAGATGCCGGTCATGTTCCACATGTCGTGCATTGTCCACACAAGCGGTTTCCCGAGAGCCGCGAGTTTTCTTATGCCCTTAAGCGAGACAACCCCCTGGTTTACCCAATTGAGACATATCACATCCGCTTCTCTGACAAACGGTATCTTGTGAAGCGGCAGCCCGTCGGATGCCGTGTCAATACGGAAAAGGGTATTGCGGTTGAACCCGTTGCGCGCAAATATTCTGAGCCGTTCGGCAAGAAACGGAACGAGGGTTTTATTATGTGAGGCAGCCTCTATGACATGCGGAGAGCCGCTCTTCTTTTCAGTCACGACCATGCGCGCATCCATGCCGTTGGCACGCAATGCGTTCATCAGCCGGAAAGTCACTACCGCCGCACCTCCGGTAGAATCGGATTTGCAAATGAGGGCTATTTTCATTTTCTTGAGAATGATACGAATCTGTATTCAAGACCCTTTGCTGAAGTCATCCATTCGGAACAATCCGATATTTCCCATTCTTCCGGCGACAATTCGGGGAAGAACGTGTCTGCATCGGGGACAGTAGTGTCAACCTGAGTGACGATGACATCCGTGCAATAGGGGAGAGCTGTTTTGTATATGCTCGCGCCGCCGATGATTACCGGCGTCTCGGATGCCGGACATGCGGCTATCGCCATCTCCACGGAGCCGAACACCTCGGCACCCTCAGCCACATACCCGCTGTTTGCTGAAACGACCATATTTCTTCTTCCCGGCAATGGTCGCCTCGGAAGGGACTCCCACGTTTTGCGACCCATTACAATCGGATTGCCAAGCGTCGTTGCCTTGAAATGGGCGAGGTCTTCGGGAAGATGCCAGGGGAGGGTTCCCTTGCGTCCTATCGCCCGGTCATTTGCCATCGCCACTATGGCTTTCAATCTGCGGAGACGTCTGCTTTCCGAATTGAAAGTTGAAAAAGGTATCGCCCCCTCGATATTCTTTTCCGAAATCATGTCGGGATCGGAAGGGTAAAGGCTGATTATTTCCATAACAGTCAAAAAAAACAATTAATTCGATAGTAAAATTAATAAAATTATCGAAATATTTCCGTAATTTTGCAAAAATCCAAGTCGGGGATTCATATAAACATACACATGTCTCTGAATGTTAACAGTAATGGGTATGGGAGGGTCTGATTTGAGATTATATAAATGTATAAACAAGAACAATTCACAACCGCAAAATTTAGATGAGTTATACAGTTGTTGATTTTATCAGCCTTCTCGGATCGGTCTGTCTCTTCCTGTATGGAATGAAGGTGATGAGCGAAGGGCTTCAGAAAGTTGCCGGCGACAGGCTTCGCAACATTCTCGGCGCGATGACGCGCAACCGCATCACCGGAGTGCTGACAGGTATCACCATTACGGCGCTTATCCAGAGTTCAAGCGCATCCACGGTGATGGTTGTGAGCTTTGTGAATGCCGGTCTGATGAGCCTTGAGCAATCAATGGCGGTGATTTTCGGCGCCAATGTCGGCACCACGGCAACTACCTGGATTATTTCCGCGTTCTCTTTCGAAGTCAGTATCTCGGATTACAGCATCCTGCTTCTTGCCATAGGCGTTCCCATGCTCTTCATGAAGAAGAGCGGTTACAAGAGTTTCGGCGAGTTCCTGATAGGGTTCTGTTTCCTTTTCATGGGTCTTGACCTTATAAGCAAATATGTGCCGAATCTTCAGGAAAATCCGGAGATGCTCGCGTTCCTTGCCAACTATACCACACTCGGTGTCGGTTCGGTGCTTATATTTTTCACGATAGGCATTATCGTGACTATGGTCGCGCAGAGTTCCGCAGCCACATTCGCCATAACGCTTATCATGTGTTCGCAGGGATGGATCTCTTTCTCACTCGGATGCGCTATAATTCTGGGAGGAAACATCGGAACCACCATCACACCTGTGCTTGCGTCGCTCAGCGGTAATCTCGCTGCCAAAAGAACAGCAATGGGGCATGTGCTTTTCAATGTGCTCGGCTCTCTGATAGTATTGTGTCTCTTCCATCCTTTCTGCGAGCTTGTTGCCGATATAACGAAGGCATGTGACGGTATCAATCCGCTTCATATCAGCCAGGCGCAGGAGGCAGGGATGCGCGATACAACCCTGTTTACGGAGAAAGGCGGCATGACGGCGCGTGCCCAGAGTTGCATCGCGTTCGGTCTTGCGATGTTCCCGACGGTGTTCAATGCCTGCAACCTGCTTGTGATGATCTGGTTCACCAAGTTATATGTCAAGATTGTATGCTGGATCATGCCTACCCGTCATAAAGACGAGGAGGAGGAATTTACCCTCAAATATATCGGGCGTGGAATCCTTTCGGCTTCCGAGCTTAACATAACACAGGCGCAGAAAGAGATTGTGCTTTACGGGCAGAGAGTTGACAGAATGCTTGGAATGGCGCGTCAGCTTATACATACCGATCCGAAGGATGACAAATATACCGAAATCTACAGCCGTCTTGAGAAATATGAAGAGATTTCGGATCGTATGGAGATAGAGATCGGAAGCTATCTGAATAAAGTCGCCGAGGGGCGTCTCAGTCCCGAAGGCAAGATGAGAGTGGCAGGAATGCTGCGTATCATAAGTGAGATAGAATCAATAGCCGACGGATGTTTCAATGTCGCCAAGACACTGCAGCGTAAGGTGCAGAATCATGTGGAGTTCGCGCAGCCGGTGATGCATGAGATAGACCAGATGTATGACATGGTTACCGACGCGATGAAGAATATGCTCGGACTGCTTGAGGAGATGGAGACACCGGAAAGCTCCAAGGTCGTGGCGGCTTATAACAAAGAACGGGAGATCAACAATCTCCGGAATAAACTCCGCGATGGCAACATCTTCAATATCAACAATAAGGAATATGGATACCAGGAGGGTATATTCTTCATGGACCTCATCGGCGAGGCGGAGAAACTCGGAGACTACATGCTTAATGTGGTGGAAGGAGTGAAGCATCAGTTCAAACCGGTGCTGAACTGACAAGTTGATAATTCAACAGGCAAGAATCAATTACTTATATAAATATAAAGAACAGTAAAGATGAATCCCCATAGATATTGCATCGTTATGTGTGGCGGCGTGGGTACCCGTTTCTGGCCATTCAGCCGGAGCGGCATGCCAAAGCAATTCCTCGACTTCTTCGGAACAGGTCGCAGTCTGTTGCAGATGACAGTGGACCGTATCCGTCCGCTCGTGGATCCTTCAAGAATAATTCTGGTGACCAACAGCGCATATGCTTCCATAATCCGCGAGCAATTGCCGGATATCCATGAAAGCAACATCCTGCTTGAGCCGGCACGACGCAACACGGCGCCATGTCTCTGCTGGGCGGCGCGCCATATCCAGGCTCTGGATCCGGAGGCATCTATTGTGGCACTCCCTTCCGACCATCTCATACTTAAGGAGGATGTGTTCCGTCAGACTCTTGAAGAGGGTTTTGACTTCGTGGAGAAGGGAGACCGTTTGCTTACCCTCGGCTTGAACCCCACAGCTCCGGCAACAGGCTACGGTTATATACAGCGCGGAGTGGCAGTGGAGAACTTTCCCGGCATATGCAAGGTGAAATCATTTACAGAGAAACCTAACCTTGAAATGGCAAAGGTCTTTATATCCACGGGGGAGTTCTTCTGGAATGCGGGAATATTCCTGTGGAGAGCCGACAGTATCCTTCGCGCCTTCGACCGATATGACAGGGAGACAGCTGCGGTATTCAATGCCGGCGTAGGGGTGTACGGAACGCCTGGGGAAATGAATTTCATCAACACATCTTTCCCGAACACCCCCTCTATTTCCATAGACTATGCGATTATGGAGAAGGCGGATAATGTATATGTCAAGACTGCGGATCTGGGATGGAGCGATCTCGGTTCGTGGAAAGCTCTTTATGATGCTTCCCCGCATAATGCCGACGGAAATGTAAGCCAGAACTGCAAGGTCCTGACGTATGACTGCCGTGACACAATATTTGCCGTAGGCGATGACAAGATAGTCGTGGCGTCGGGTCTTGACAACTATATCGTTGCCGAGAACGGGAACGCACTTATGATTTATCCGATTCAAGAGGAGCAGAGGATACGCAATATCGTCAACGATGTCCGTGCCAGATTCGGCGAGGATTACGTATGACGGATGTGCGTATGTGATAAAATATTGCAAATAAGGATGTGAAAAAACGGTTTTTGTAACTGCAAACGATACAAAAATGTAACGGGTCATGCCAAAAGGGATGACCCGTTATTGTCAGATTGGAAAAACTTTACTAATTTTGCGATAAGTAGATATCGGGCTGAAATTAGATTTGGATTTATTGAGTCTTGTTTTTGAATCGGGTCTTGGATTAACCCCGTTCCGGTTCCGGTGTCTATCCGAATGAAAAAACAGGAAAAGCAGTTATACAATACACTAATCAAGCAGTTCAATCAGACATGACCAGCGACTTGTTTAAAAGGTATGTATGGTTGATAGATGTAGTCAACCAGGCAGGAAAACTAACCTACGAAGAGATTTCAAGCCTATGGGAAAGGTCTCCGCTTAATGAAGACCGTTCGCCATTGGCACTACGCACATTCCATAATCACCGTTATGTGGTTGAAAAACTGTTCGGAATCACCGTAGCCTGCAAGCGAAAGGGAGGCAACTATTATTATCTTGAGGATAATTCCGATGCCCGGTATTCGACGCAACTTAAGATATGGATGCTTCAGACACTCAGCAATTCACATGCGCTTGAATCGGAGCAGGGATGTCGCGACCGCGTGCTCGCCAATGACAATCCCGATGAGCAGTTCGGTCTTGTTGCCGCAATCGAGGCTATGGAAAAGAATGTATGCGTAAGGATTGTCAATTCCATTCCCAAGACACCGGAGCATCTGACCGAATTCACTCTTGAGCCTTATTGCGTAAGATTCTGGGGTAATTCATGGTATCTTCTCGGGAAGATACACGGTCGCAAGGATATGCTTGTGTTTGATCTTTCCAGAGTGCTCAATCTTGAGATCTCGAATATAAAATTCAATTATGACGGGAATTTCGAGCCGGAGAAGTTCTTCGAGAACTATTATGGAATGGATGTTGACACGGAGCTTGAACCTGTCACGGTGCGTCTGCGCATCGGTGACGGCACACGCGATCTTATCCGTACCCAGATTCTGCATGATTCACAGAAAGAGGTGATGGCTGATTTCGATTCCTCGATATTCGAGTATCATCTTGTGCCCGGCGAGGAATTCAAACGCCGCATTCTTCTGATGGGAGATGACGCGGAGGTTGTCAGTCCTCAGGAACTGCGCGATGAGATGGGGGATACAATCCGCCGGATGGCGAAGAAATATACCCGCTGAGGAGTGGAAATAAACAGTAGAAATAAAAAATGCCTGATATTTTCATATCAGGCATTTTTTTTGTATTTTCGTGAAATAAAACCTTTGAACAGCTTCTTGTTTATGAATAAATACAGTCATCGTGGCTTAAATATATTCCGTTACCTGATGTTTCTTATACCATTGCTTTGGGCGGGATGTGTGAAGAATGAGATAAAGGTGGAATATCAGCTTCCGGCAAATGTCAATGACGCATACAGGATGGTATATTATGCGTCTGATCCGGTGAAAGGGTGGTTTGTGGAGACAGTCGCCGCCGTGCAGGGGGGCAAGGCTCAGGTGATATGTGCCACGGCGAATCCGACAATAGTATATATACAAGGCTCGGGTTCTGTGCCTAAAGCCGCGTTTTATGCTGAAAGGGGAGACAAGATAAAGATTACCGGCGAAGGCTCTGACCCCTACTCATGGAATATATCCGGCAACAGGCTCACGGAGGAATGGAACGGATGGCGGCTTGAGAATAAAACTGCGCTGTCTTCGGGTGATTACCGTAAGATAAACACGGCAGTCGAGAAATATGTAAAGGGAAATCCGGAGAATCCATTGTCTACGCTGTTGCTGCTCATTTATTTCAACAGGCGTGGCGATGATTCCCGTTTCCGCGAATTATGGCAGGTTCTGAAGGGGAAGGCTCTTGAACCCAGATGGATGCAATTGGTCGGACGCGGTGACATGCCGGGAGGCTCGCCTGCGATTCCACATAAAATGGAAGAGATGATATTGCATACGTTCGGCAATGGAGTCGACACCCTGAATATCGGAAACAAGCCGGTGTTTTTGTATTTCTGGAGAGAGAAAGACGCCGGGAGGGACGACAGACTGATTCAGTTGAAGAAGCTTGTTGAAGACTTTCCTGATTCGTCATCCCGTATCATAGCCGATGTGTGTTTTGATCCAGATTCCATCGGGTGGATGTCGGTGGTGCGGAAAGATTCACTATCGAAGGTTGTAAGGGGGTGGAACTTCCATGCAGAAACCGATTCCTTGATGACAAGGGTCGGTGTGGGGCGCACACCCTGGTTTATGGTTTTCGACAAGTCAGGGAAGGCTGTTTATGTCGGCGACAGGAGTGATGACGCAGACAAGGCTTTCAGGAAGGCTGCCGGTAATAATGCGCCAAAAAAATAACGGTAAAAAAGAGATGCTTATGCTGACAAAAGTATATTCCGCCGCAATCAACGGCATAGATGCCTTTCCGGTGACGATAGAGACAGTCATGACAAACGGAATAGGTTTCTCGATAGTGGGTATGGCTGATCAGTCTGTCAGGGAAAGCTATCAGCGCATTGCCGCGGCATTGCAGTATTCCGGTTTCTCATTTCCTCATTTCAGGATAACGGTAAACCTTTCTCCGGCAGACGAACGCAAGGAAGGTGCGTCTTTCGATCTCCCGATCGCAATAGGTCTGCTGACATCATCGGAGATGATCAAGTGTGACAATCTCGGCGAATACATGATGATGGGGGAACTGAGCCTTGACGGATCTGTTATGCCCGTAAAGGGGGCGTTGCCTATGGCAATAAAGGCGAGGGAGATGGGCTTCAAACGGCTTATTGTGCCTGAGGCAAACGTGACGGAAGCTGCAGTTGTCAATAAAATTGATGTATTCGGAGTGAAAGATCTCGCGCAGGTGGCGGCGTTGCTTGGCGGCGCGTCTGATCTGCAGCCCGTAAGGATAAACACAAGGGAACTGTTTACCCGCGAGTTTGAGGAATTCGATTTCGATTTTTCAGAAGTGAAGGGGCAGGAGAGTGTCAAACGCGCGTTTGAAGTCGCTTCGGCCGGTGGCCATAACATACTCCTCGT
>CAMWMW010000003.1 GCA_947175455.1 uncultured Porphyromonadaceae bacterium
TTCGTTTTTATTTCGGGTCTGCAGGGTCCGGTATTTACCAGAGGTCCTCCTGGTGTATATTCCTCCGGGAACAGAGGTTTTAGCTCAGATATCTTCATAAACACACTCTCTTAAGTAAAAAGTTCAGACGAACTCTCGGACACTCCTTACTTTACAAAGTAAAATTATAAAAAAATAGGGGAATATTTAGGCATACAACCGGAAAAAGTATTAAATTTGAGGATGGAATACAAAGAACTGAAGGAAATGATGATTCGTAACCGTTCGTACCGGCGGTTTGATGAATCAAAAAAAATAGATGCCTGCCAACTTGAAAAACTTGTGGAGCTGTGTGTCTATTGTGCGTCTGGACGTAATATGCAGCCGTTGAAATACAGGACGGTTTTGTCGGAGGACGAGTGCGGTCAGGTTTTTCCGCTGCTTGGATGGGCAGGTTATCTTACAGACTGGCAAGGTCCTGCCGAAGGAGAGCGACCTGTTGCCTACATAGTTCAGTGTCTTGACCGGAATCTGACTGACAACCCTATGTGTGATGACGGCATACAGCTGGAGGCACTGACACTCGGAGCTGTCAGTCTCGGATTGGGTGCCTGTATCATAAAGTCATTCAATGCCAATAAAATAAGCGAGCTGCTGTCGCTGGAGTCCGGTCTTGAGCCCCGTCATGTCATTGCATTGGGAGTCCCGGCTGAAGAAGTGGTGATTGAAGACATGAAAGAGGACGATATCCGATATTGGCGCGATAAAGATGGAATTCACCATGTTCCGAAAAGGAGACTTAAAGAAATTTTGGTTAAATAAAGAAAAATTTCTATATTTGCACCGGATTTGGCTTACAAGGTCACCGGTATTTGGCAGATTCGAGTTCTACAGGTCTTGGATTTCGACAAACCTCTGATAGTCAGAATAAAGAAAAGATACATATTTAAATATTATTCAACCAATGGTAGATTACAAAAGCTTAGGTCTTGTAAACACCAAAGAGATGTTTGCAAAGGCAGTTCACGGCGGATATGCGATCCCCGCGTTCAACTTCAACAACATGGAGCAGCTTCAGGCCATCATCAAGGCAGCTGCCGACACCAAATCTCCCGTAATCCTTCAGGTATCCAAAGGCGCTCGTAACTACGCCAACCCCATCCTGTTGCGTTATATGGCTCAGGGAGCTGTGGAATATGCTAAATCACTTGGTTGGGAGCATCCTCAGATCGTTCTTCACCTTGACCATGGTGACAGCTTCGAACTTTGCAAGGATTGTGTAGACAACGGTTTCTCATCTGTCATGATCGACGGCAGCCATCTTCCCTACGAAGAGAATGTGGCACTCACAAAGAAAGTTTGCGAGTATGCTCATGAACATGATGTGACAGTAGAGGGCGAGCTTGGCGTTCTTGCAGGTGTCGAGGATGAGGTAAGCTCAGACCACCACACTTATACCGATCCCGAGGAGGTTGTGGACTTCGTTACCCGCACAGGCGTTGACAGTCTCGCCATCTCAATCGGCACATCACACGGTGCCTATAAGTTCACACCCGAACAGTGCACGCGTGACCCGAAAACCGGTCGTCTCGTTCCCCCGCCGCTGGCATTCGACGTACTTGAGGGTGTAGAGGCAAAGATTCCGGGATTCCCCATCGTTCTTCACGGTTCATCTTCTGTTCCTCAGGAGTATGTCGACATCATCAACGCAAACGGCGGCAAGCTTCCCAACGCCATCGGTATTCCCGAGGAGGAGCTTCGCAAGGCAGCCAAGATGGATGTATGCAAGATCAATATCGACTCCGACAGCCGTCTTGCCATGACAGCAGCCGTTCGCCAGGTGTTCGCCGAGAAACCCGCTGAGTTTGACCCGCGCAAATATCTCGGTCCCGCCCGCGATGAGATGGAGAAACTTTACAAGCACAAAATCATTGCCGTTCTCGGCAGTGAAGGAAAGGCAGAATAATTTTTTTCTTCAATAGGTATAAATAGTTTGTGTGAAGTCTGCGCCGTGACGGCGCGGACTTTTTTTATAGATTACATTTGGAATATTGGTTTCGGGACGTTAAATTTGTAATTTAAACGGATGGTATATAAAGCGCAGATAAGAAAATGAAGATATTTACATCGCAGGCAATCCATGAATTAGACAGTGCCACCTGTGAGGCGCAGCAGATCAGTTCCATAGACCTTATGGAACGCGCCTCCGAGCTTGTGGCAGATGAACTGAATTCCCGCTTTCTTCCCGGACAGCGTTTCGTTGTCATGGCAGGTCCGGGAAACAACGGAGGAGATGCCCTTGCCGTGGCACGTATGCTTATAGAACGTGGATATAAAAGAGTTGAGGTGTTCCTTTTTAACGTTACGGGAAAACTCAGTCATGACTGCGATGAAGAGCGGAAGAAGCTTATCACCATAGACGGTGTGGATTTCACCGAGGTCTCACGTGAGTTCAATCCTCCTTATCTGAGTGAGAACGATGTCGTGATCGACGGGCTTTTCGGTTCCGGGCTCAACAAGCCATTGATGGGCGGCTTTGTCGCGGTTACGCGTTATATCAATGAATCCGGTGCCTATGTGGTGTCGATCGATCTCCCGTCAGGATTGTTCGGGGAATGGAATTCCCAGGTCAACCGTCGCGATATAATCCATGCCAATCTGACGCTCGCTTTCCAGATGCCGCGTTTGTCTTTTTTCTTCGAAGAGAACTACGCTGTGCTGGGTGAATGGAAGCTTCTTGACATAGATCTTGACGAGACCAAAATAAAGGAATTGCCGGCTGAGTACATGCTCGTTGAAAGCCGCAATATACGGCCGTTGCTGCAGAAACGCCTTCCGTTCACAGGGAAACGCGATTATGGATCCGCGCTTCTGTTCGCAGGCAGCACGGGTATGATGGGGGCAGCGGTGATGTGTTCCCGGTCAACTCTGCGCAGCGGAGCGGGGCTGGTGACAGTTCATGGTCCCAAAGGGGGAATCTCCATCCTTCAGACAGCTGTGCCGGAAGCGATGTTCGAACCCGACCGCAACGAGCATTTTATCACCGATATGCGTATTCATCACGATCATCAGGCTATTGCTGTCGGACCCGGAATCGGGACTCACGACCAGACTGTAGACGCGCTTGAAGCGTTGCTGAAGAGCGGTGTGTCATCGCTTGTGCTTGATGCCGACGCGCTGAACTGCATCTCAAAGCGTCCGTCGCTGCTGAGTCTTTTGCCGCCTAAGACAATCATCACTCCGCATATCGGAGAATTCGACCGCCTTTTCGGCGAACAGCGTTCTTCGGAAGACCGGTTGAAAACGGCAATAGAGATGGCGCGTCAATACGGTATAATCATTGTTCTCAAGGGGCATTACACAGCCACAGTGCGCCCAACAGGAAGAGTGTATATAAATCCGACCGGAAACCCGGGAATGGCAACTGCAGGAGCCGGAGATGTACTCACGGGCATAATCGCCGCTTTTCTCGCGCAGGGCTATAAACCCGAACACGCCGCGACAATCGGGGTCTTCGTGCATGGTCTTGCAGGAGACATAGCTGCGGAAAAGATAGGAGAATTCGGCATGACCGCAGGAGATATAGCAGCGTATGCGGGACGTGCGATACGAATGATAATAGATAAGAATGTGTAAGCAAAAATTTAAGATATGAGATTATACGGAATTCTGACAATAGCGGCTGTGATGCTTGGCGGACTCGGTTCCAGCGCCCAGCAGACCAAAATACTCACGGCAGACAAACATAATGAATACGGACTGGTCTACACGCTTCCGGTAACAACGCTCGAAATAGAGGTTACGGCAAAGAGAACGGTAAAGAAGGCGGGACCTTATTATCAGTATGCAAAGAAATTCATAGGCACGGACAAGGTGATAAAGGAAGATTCCGAGTCATGGACAATAACAGGTGTCCGTGTGACCCCTTATGGAGTCGCCGATTCCGAGAACCGATATCTTATGCAGCTGAAGAGCGGAGCCGTGACATACATATGTGTCGATGAAAACGGCATGTTGCTCTCAATCAATCGCGACGTTCCGGCTCCAGCGTCAACCGTTGCCGCCTATACTCCGGAAGAAAAGGGAGGAGAGAAAGTCAGAATAAACGAATACCTGCAGTATGTGAATGAGGATTTCATAGCGTCTCAGAGTTCCGCCAAGCAGGCTCAGATGCTTGCGGAGAATCTCATGGAAATACGCGAAGCCAAGATCGCGCTGACACGTGGCACAGCGGAGACAATGCCTCAGGACGGCAAACAGCTTGAGCTTATGCTCAATTCATTGTCTCATCAGGAAGCGGCTATGACAGCGGCGTTTGCCGGAATCTCGGAAACCGAGACAATAACCAAGACGTATACATTCACCCCCCGCGATGATGAGCGGCAGATACTCTTCAGAATGAGCGATTTCGCAGGATTTGTGGGAGCGGACGACTATTCCGGGGATCCGGTATATATTACAGTGAATGTCACCAACCGGGGAGAACTCCCTGTGGATGCCAAAGGTGAAGAGAAAAAACTTCCTAAAGACGCGGTTGTATACAATATACCCGGTGCGGCGAAGATAACTGTTTCTTCGCTCGGAAACACGCTTTACGAGCGGGAGATGGAGTTTTCCCAGTTCGGTGTGAGGTTCGGTCTGAATCCATCGCTTTTCAGCGCGAAGAAGAACCGTTCTTTTGCAACATTCAGCCCGATAACAGGGGGATTGACCGAAATAGGCGAGGATGGCGGAGAATAATGCCCTGACACTTCAGCAGCTGCAGCAGCTGATAGGAAACACTGTCAGAATGAACCCGCAACTGCAGGGTGTGTGGGTCACCGCAGAACTCAGTGATGTGCGCATAGCCGGAGGGCATTGCTATATGGAACTCGTGGAAAAAGATGTTCTCGGCAATACCTGCGCAAAGATGCGCGCCATGATCTGGAACAATACGCTCAATACGCTTCGCGGAAAGTTTTATGTCGCCACAGGCAAGGACATATGCGCCGGCATGAAGGTGATGGTGCGCGGCTCCGCCAACCATCATAACCTTTACGGGTTGAGTTTCACAATAAGTGATATTGACCCCGCATATACGGTCGGAGACATGGAACGCATAAGGCGGGAGATTCTTGAAAGACTGCATAGAGAGGGGCTTCTTGACCGTAACCGAAGTCTTCGGTTTCCGCCTGTTCCCCAGCGCATAGCCGTGATATCCGCGGAAGGAGCTGCCGGATACGGCGAGTTTATGAACCAGCTTTTGAATAATCCCGATGGCTTCAAATTTTACACGCATCTTTTCCCGGCGGTGATGCAGGGGGAAAAGACATCGCAGAGTGTAAGAAACGCGCTTGGACAAATAAGAAAGAGTCTTGATTTATGGGATTGCGTGGTGATTATAAGGGGTGGCGGAGCGACTACCGATCTAAACGGATTCGATGAATACGAGGTTGCAAAGGCGGTGGCGGTTTTTCCGCTGCCCGTAGCAGTGGGGATTGGTCATGAGAGAGACCGGACCGTTCTTGACGAGATAGCGTGTATGCGGTGCAAGACCCCGACAGCCGTGGCGGCGATGCTCATTGATTCTTTGCGTCTGGCTTATGCCGCGACAGTGGAGAGGGTAAAGAAGATTGCCCGCTACAGCGCGGATGCCATGAAAGGTGAGAAATATCGTATCGCCAATATTGAGACTGCTCTCCCTGCAAGAGTCCAGACACGGATAATGCGTTCTGAAAAACGCCTCGGAGAAATCGGACACTCAATTGAACGTGCGTTGTCCAGACGTTATTCTTCTGAAAGCGAGAGAATGAGAATGATCCGCTACCGCTTTGAGAAAGCGTGTCTGCAGGTTACGGAGAAACCTGCCACAAAACTGAAGAATCTTGAGAATATGGTTAGGGTTCTCAGTCCTCAGAATACCGTCAGCCGGGGATATTCGCTGACCTTGCTTAATGGGAAAGCTGTAAAAAGTGTCAGTGAGTTGCGGAAAGGCGACACAGTCACGACGTGTCTCTCCGACGGAACTGTGGAATCAACAGTAAAATGACGCGTCAGTCAGGATAAGACGCGTATACTCGGTATCTTATTATAAACTAATTTTCAATACTTACTTATGAGTGAACTTACATACAAGGGGGCTGTCGCCGAACTTGAAGAAATAGTGCGCAAAATGGAATCTGATGCCTGCGACATTGACCAGTTGTCGGATTATACGACACGTGCGCTTGAATTGCTGAAGTTCTGTAAGGAACACCTTTTCAAGACAAATGAAGAGGTCGAGAAATGCCTTGCCGAACTGCGCGAGGCTCTCCCTGAATAATACGTGAGTCTTGGGAAGACGCTCTGAAAAACAGTTTTCAGGAAACACTCAGGGAGTGTCTCATTCGCGGAAATACACGCGTTTCACGCGAGGAGACACTGATGTCAGTATTTCATAAGGGATGGTGTCAAGAATGTCTGCAAGACGTTGCACAGGCATGTTTTGTCCGAAGATTTCAACGGAGTCGCCCACTTCGCAGTCAATCCCCGTTACATCTATCATGCATGCGTCCATGCATATGTTCCCGATAGTAGGCGCCTCTTTGCCATTGACCATCACAGATATATTTCCTCTGCCGAAATGGCGGTTCATCCCGTCTGCGTATCCTATAGGCAGAGTGGCGATTCTTGAGCGTCGTTTGATTTTACCCCATCGTCCGTAGCCTACTGTTTCACCGGGGTCATATTCCCTGATGGCTATGATGACAGTGCGAAGCGTCGAGACCACGGCAAGAGGTCTCTCAATTTCCGGCGGAAGAGTGTTGGCTCCATACAGACCGATACCAAGACGTGCCATGTCATAATGATGTTCAGGATATCGCAGAATGCCTGCGGAGTTCAGCACATGTCTCAGAATCGGGTGCTTTGAGCGGTCAAGCATATATCCGGTATATCTCTTGAATCTTTCCAGCTGCAGTTCCGTGAAGTCGTCCATGTCCGGGCAGTCAGCCGTAGCAAGGTGAGAGAATGTGGATTTGGCATACACCGCGTCGGACGAATTGATTATATCCATCAGGGCGGGAAGTTCCTCCTCTACGAATCCCATGCGGTGCATGCCGGTGTCGAGTTTGATATGTATAGGGTAGCCGGTGATGCCGTTTTTCTCAGCCTCCGCTATCACATCTTTCAGCATTCCGAAGGAATAGATTTCCGGTTCCAGCCTGTTTGCAAACATCGATTTGTAGTTCACCACCTTTGGATTCATGACCATTATCGGCATGGTGATTCCCTGCCTTCGCAACTCAATGCCCTCGTCAAGAACCGCCACCGCAAGGTATGCGGCGCCACAGTCCTGAAGAGTCTTGGCTATTTCATAACTCCCGGCGCCGTATCCGGATGCCTTGACCATGCATACGATGCCGCATGAGGAAGGAAGTGAGTTGCGGAAGTAATTGTAGTTTGCCACGATGGAATCAAGGTTGACCTCAAGCACAGTCTCGTGTTTTCTGGTTTCCAGCATTTCCGCCACATCCTTGAAGCTGAATTCAGGGGACCCCTTGAGAAGTATTATCTCGTCCTGAAAATCGGATGTGGAGAGTTTTTTTAGCAGCGAAGCTGTCGATTCGAAAAAAAGTGCGTTTTCAGGGAACAGCTTACGGTGTTCGGAGAGAACCTTGCCTATTCCTATGAACCTGCTGATTCCTGCGGTTCTGGTTATTTCAGCGATTTCAGCATAAAGATTACCGGTTGGAGAGGTCTCATGGTGAAGATCGCTGAGAATCAATGTGGAGGCCTGGCGCGGTATTCTTCGGCGGCGCATGAAGTCAAGAGCCGGGCGAAGAGATGAGAAATCGGATGTGTAGGAGTCAAGGATTATAGAGCATCCGTTCACACCTTCTGTGACGTTGAGGCGAGTTCCGATTTTGTGGAGGTGATGGAATCTTTCCGCTATAACATCGGCTTCTATACCTTGAGACAGCATGAAAGCAAGGGCATTGGCGGCATTCTCTATGTCCGATTCCGTATCAAGAGGCGCGGTGAATGAATTTGCGACCCCCTTCCATACATATGTTATTCTCATTTCGCCCTTGTCGGTGGTATCAGTGGAGATATATAGCCGTGCATCTTTATTCTTTCTTGACCATCCGAGAATATCGCGTCCGTCGGCGTATTTCATTACGGCATCGTTTATTTCCGGATAATCACTGCAATATATGATGTTTTTGGTCCGGGGGGTTGAAGCGAGCATCAGTTTTTGCGAGGCTTTTTCAATTCTTGAAGAGAACCCCTCCGCATGTGCGTCTCCGATATTTGTGACAATCACTGTGTCCGGGAGAATGCAGGCTGCGAGACGTTCCATCTCACCCTTTTTCGATATTCCCGCCTCAATGATAGCCAGAGATGTTTCCTTGTCAATTTCCCACATGGACAGCGGAACGCCTATCTGTGAGTTGAAACTTCTGGGACTGCGTGATATGTCTGACAACGGCTCCATCAGCTGATATATCCATTCTTTGAGAGTGGTTTTGCCTCGGGAGCCGGTAATGCCGACGATGTGTCCGTTGAAGCGTTTGTCTCTTGTCGCAATTTTCTGCAAGGCATCGACTGTATTCCCGACAACAAGCCAATTGATATCGTTTTTCTCACGGAGCGACGGGGGAATCGCGTTGACAACGAAATTCCTCACGCCAAGCTCATAAAGCCCGGGGATATATCTGTGACCGTCATTGCCATCTGTGGGAATGGCGAAGAACAATGTACCTGCGGCATTGGCAAGCGAGCGGGAGTCTGTGAGAAGAGAAGAAATCTGTCTGTCGTGTGGCAAGGCACGAATGCCGAGCCTGGCGGCAATTTCATTTATCGATAATTGCATTGATAGGTGAGGGGAAAGGGTTATTATGTTCTGAATTTAGAATGCAAAAATAATACTTTTTTCTGAAAAGCGTTCTGAAAATGGCATGGAAACGGGGAAATAAAAAACGGGGGTATATCACTACACTCCCGTTTTTTCCAGACGACCTCGAAATCCTTCGAAGCCGAATGTAGGTCCTAATTCTAATTTAACTATTAATCCATAACTTTACTAATGCAACAATAAATTGTCAATGAAACGATATATGCGATTTGCTGTCATTTCTTAATCAAACTATTGGTCTGCAAAGTTACGAATTTATAAACTAAAAACAAAATATATGGGCAAAATAATTACCCATATTTAAGGTTTTTACGTGATTTTATGTTAAAATTATTAAAATAACTTACGGCGGAATATAAAATACGTTTGCAGGAAATATACATTTTATGCATTATATTTCCTCGTTCCTGTTCATGACTTGTATTTATCCGACAGGTCCTTCATCCATTCCGTAGCCGGTGTGACGGGTGCGGTCCGCTCGATACAAACCGGCACAACTGATATTATTCCGTGAGAAAGACACCATTCATCGGTTTTTTCATTTTCGGGTTCTTCGTTGATGTATTCTCCGGTAAGCCAGTAGAACTTATGTCCGTGCGGATCTGTATATTCGCGGTATTCGTCGTTCCATCTTCCCCGACAAGCGACAGCGAGACGCATCTCTTCAGGTGTTCTGCCGATATTGGGTACGTTTACGTTGAGGCATATGTCTTCGGGCAGACCATGTTCGAGCACTTCTTTCACCAGCAGGTCTATTGCCTTGTAACAAGGTGTGAAATCTGCATCGTGAGAGTGGTCGGTCAGAGAGAAACCTATTGACGGGATGCCGAAGGCGCACCCCTCCATCGCCGCTCCCATCGTTCCGGAATAGAGAACGTTTACCGCAGAGTTGGATCCGTGGTTGATACCGGCTACTACAAGATCCGCCTTTCTCGGCAATATGTGGTGCATGGCGAGTTTCACACAGTCAACTGGTGTGCCGCTTACCTTAAACATTTTCGCGCCATTGTAGTCGGGAAGTTCAGTGAGTTTCAACGCATCGTTTACCGTTATAGCCATGGATTGTCCCGAACGGGGGGCATCGGGGCAGACCGCCACTACATCTCCGAATGGAATAAGGCGGTCTATGAGGCAGTGCACGCCCTTGGCACTGTAGCTGTCGTCGTTGCTTACTAATATCAGTGGTCTCATGTCTTGTCTTGTTTTCTTGGATTTATTTTTATGGATTTGCGTCTTTTTATATAACGTTCTACAATAGCGCTTTTGTCGGCTCCCGGCTGGGAAGACAGTATGTCGCGTTCCGGAAAGACACAGTAATTTCTTTTCATTTTGCGGAAATCACGATGGGCGTCAATTATGGCTCCGGCGTTCGCGAAATCGAGCTTTGCCAGAAACATCAGGAACGCCAGCGTGTCTGCAAGGCGTCTGAACAACAATACCTTTTTTCCTTTTTTCTTCGGAAGATTCTTGTGGAGGAGAAGAAGATTGTTGCGGAAATTAAGATAAGTCTTGCGTGGATTACCTTGAGCGAGCGAGGCTCCGCCTACGTGATATACAGCGGATTCTGTTACAGCGCAGACTCTATAGCCGGCATTGAGTATTCTGCAGCACAGGTCTATTTCTTCCATGTGGGCGAAGAATCCGGCATCAAGACCGCCGAGCCGCAGATAGAGTTCCCTGCGTGTCATAAGGCAGGCACCCGAAGCCCAGCAGATGTCGGCAGGCGCACCGTCGTATTGACCGTTGTCTTCCTCAATGCAGTCAAAAAGTCGTCCGCGGCAGTAAGGGTATCCCAATGAATCAAGGTATCCTCCTGCGGCACCTGCATATTCAAACCTGTTTTTTTCGGCGAACGACAATATTTTGGGTTGGATGGCTCCTGCATCCGGATTCTTCTCCATGAAGGACAGCATCGGTCTCCACCAGCCCGGTGTCACTTCGACATCGGAATTCAACAATACAATATATTCATATTCGGTATTTATTATCGCGCGGTTGTATCCTTCCGAGAAACCATAGTTTTTGTCGAGCCTGATTGTCTTAACTTCCGGATGATTCTCCGCGAGCCATGACAGAGAGTTGTCCGAAGAACCGTTGTCAGCCACAATCAGATCCGCTTCATCCGACACTGTATATTCAGATGCCTTGGGGATGAATTTTTTCAGAAGCTCTTCCCCGTTCCAGTTCAGAATGATGACGCCAAGTTTTTTCATGACTGAATTATTTGTGCCCTGAGTGAATCGGGATCCGAAGTGTCGGGTCCTGTAAGTCTTACTCTGGAGAGCGTGTTTATTAATTCCGGACGGCAAGGGGCGGTAACCCTTATGTAGTTCCGGGTGAAGCCGTGCATTTCCTCACCGCCTCTTACAGGATGCTCCCAAAGCACTTCCGCCTCGCTTCCGATGTGTTGTTTGTAGAACGTGTCAAATTTCCTGTCTGATATCGCGGTGAGTGTGTTCACTCTGCGATGCCGTTCGGAGGGCGGAACTGAATCTCCGAGAAGGAGTGCGGCTGTTCCGGGACGTTCGGAATATGGGAACACATGAAGGCGAGTTATGGGGAGCGACTCGATGAACGCAATCCCTTTCTCCCATTCCTCGCAGGTCTCCCCTCGTGCGCCGGCAATCACATCCACACCGATGAACGCGTCTGGAATCATATCCTTGATCATCGTTATCCGCGATTCGAAAAGCGAAGTGTCATAATGTCTGTTCATTTTTTTCAGCACCCTGTCGGACCCCGCCTGCAGCGGAATGTGGAAATGCGGCATGAACGCACGTGACTCACAAGCAACCCACCTTATTATTTCTTCGGTAAGGAGATTCGGTTCGATCGATGAAATGCGGTATCGTTCTATACCTTCGACTTTGTCGAGGCTTTTGATGAGATCGAAAAAAGTCTCGCCTGTGTTCTTGCCGAAATCCCCGATATTGACACCGGTTATCACAATTTCCTTCCCCCCCTCGTCGGCAGCTTCGCGAGCCATTTCAGTCAGCTGGGAGATTGTGCCGGATCTGGATTTTCCACGGGCAAAAGGTATTGTGCAGTATGTGCAGAAATAGTCGCATCCGTCCTGCACCTTTAGAAAGTATCTGGTGCGGTCTCCTCTTTCGCAGGAAGGTATGAACCCTTCGATTTCACGGAAAGGAGTCACATCAATCTGTTTGCTTCGTGACGCGAGCCATTTGTCGATATATTCAGCGGCTTTCAGTTTTTCGTTTGAACCAAGCACAATATCCACACCTTCAAGTGCTGCCACCTCTTCCGGTTTCAGCTGGGCGTAGCATCCGGTCACAACCATTGTCGCCTCCGGATAGCGTGCGGCAAGGCGACGAATGAGCTGGCGCCCCTTCTTATCGGCGGTTTCGGTGACAGAGCATGTGTTCACCACGATAATATCGGGGGAATCACCGCGCGCCGCTCTCGTGACACCCCTTTCGGAGAGTACTTTGCCGATGGCGGATGTCTCGGAGAAATTCAGTTTGCATCCGAGTGTATGGAATGCTGCTTTTAGATTCTTTTCAACCATAATTGCAAAATTACTCAATTTTTATGAGAAATTTGGTTGTTTTGTTGTTAAAAAAAGGAGTAAATTCTTGACAACAGGGTGCTTTATTTATTATCTTTGCAGATTGAATGGAAAATAAAGAAGTAAAAATCTCATTTTGGGCATCACATCTCACCACGATCGTGAGTGTGACCCTCGTGCTTCTGCTCGTGGGAATCATCGCTATGGTATGGGTGTGTGCCGACAACGAGACACGCCGGCTTCGCGAGCGTGTCGAACTGAGTGCGGTGATGTCTGACTCCATCAGCAATGCGCAGGCAAACGAAATCGGTCGGCGTATAAGCCAAGCTCCCTTTTCGAAAAAGGTAGTGGTGATATCCAAGGAGCAGGCGTTGATGAACTGGGCAGATGAGACGGGCGAGGATCTTGCCGAGCTTTATGGCGTGAATCCTTTGACTCCGGAAGTCTCGTTCACATTGAAGGCGGACTGGAACAGTGTGGAGAAAATCGAAGCTGTAAAGAATCAGGTGTCTGCTATCCCGGGAGTGGAAAGTGTTGATGCGCCGGAGTCGGAGATGGTGGAGGCAATGAATTCCAATATCGCCGGAATGACGCTGGTGCTCGGAGTGGTGGCAATAGTGATGCTTGTCATTTCGTTCGTGCTGATCAACAATACAGTGCAGCTTACCATATATTCAAGAAGGTTTACTATTCACACGATGCAGCTTGTCGGTGCTACCAACGGATTTATTTCCAGACCTGTTGTGTCAAACAACGCATTGAGCGGTCTGATAGCGGGAATGCTTGCCTCATTGCTTCTTGCCGTTGCGATGGCGTGTGCGCCCTATGCTGGAATCGGTAATATAAATTCATACATAAGCTGGCGCGTGTTCGGGTGCATAGCAGGCGGCATGATGCTTGCCGGCGTGGTGCTTTGTGCGCTGACTGCATGGATAGCAACGGCGAAATATCTGAGAAAAGATTACGATGAGCTGTTCCGATAATAGGATACTATGCTCGTGGAGTATAAAAAATACAGGAAATAATAACTTATGACGAAACTGAATAACAAGTCAGACAGTGCCGTCACCAGGGACGGACTGGATAAGGTCACGGCAGGTCAGCGCCCATTCTCGAAGATAAATTTCTGGATGATGGGCGGATGTCTCGCGTTGATAATAATTGGCTTTCTGCTCATGAGCGGAGGCGGCACAAACGGGACTGATTTCAATCCTGAGGTGTTCAGCACGCGCAGAATTGTCGTGGGACCGCTTCTTGCCTTTCTTGGTTTTCTCTTCATGGCAATCTCGATTGTCTGGATTCCGAAATCAATGAAGAAATGATAGCTTTATACACAGACTGAACTTTTGAACTTATACGAAATATTAAAGAATGGAATGGCTTGACGCCCTTATTCTGGGCATTGTGCAGGGGTTGGCTGAATATCTTCCGGTCAGCTCCAGCGGACACCTCGAAATATTCCGGGAGATACTTGGCATAGATCTTCCATCTGATGAGACATTGCAGTTCGACATAATAGTGCATGCCGCGACAGTATGTTCGACACTCGTCATACTATGGCCGATGTTTTCCAGGCTTTGTGTGAGTTTTTTCACATTCAGGCGTGATTATGATTTCTATTATGTCTGCAAGATTCTTGTGTCCTGCATTCCTATAGCTGTGGTCGGCTTTTTCTTCAAGGATTGGGTCGAGCAGTTTTTCGGCAGCGGACTTTTCATAGT
>CAMWMW010000004.1 GCA_947175455.1 uncultured Porphyromonadaceae bacterium
AGGGTGGGGGGGGGGAGGAATCTCGTCGAACAGTGATTACTTATGCTATATTGAGATATTTCTCAATCTTGTATCTCGTATCTGATATGTCGTGGAATCTCTGGAATGGATATCCATATTCCACCATTTCCTTCTTGCTAATCTGAATTTCGATTCCGACCTTTTCAAGAAGAGTAAGCTCCTTGTCTGAGAGGTAGGCTATTGTCAATGGAAGATTGCCTCCATTAATCACTTCAGATGACAGCTTGTTTCTTATTTCGATGAGAGAATCTTTGAGCTTGCGCTTTTCTTCTTTTGATTTTGCCCATTCCTTGGCTTTACTAACTCTGCTTGCATTCATCTTGCACCACATCTTGCAGAATTCATCTTTGTCAAGGTCTGATTCCATGTAGACGATATGGATTGCATCAAATTCTTTGGAGGTTACTTCAACTCCTGTTCTTTCTTTAAATTCTGATTGTAACATCTTGATTACTTTTAGTTTATTTGGATATGTAAAGGTAGTGAGATTTTTTGAATTGACCAAATAAAATTGCATTTATTTTGCTATTAATCAGTATTTTATAATCACACTTCTACACAAATCTTATAAAAAAAAAGACGCGACCCTCACGGGCAGCGCCATCCAATACGCCTGATTTCTCAGGCACACTAAAAGTAATATGCAAAGATACTACTTTTATGCGACTTATGAAAATTTTTCGACCAGATTAATGATATTTAATCATTTCTTGACTGCTCTCTATAATATTCGTATCTTGTCATGTCTCAGTCAAATAATGATGGTGGATTCATTTCATAACAATCTTCAAACGCTCTTCTTGGAGAGACTCCAATGCTTACAGCAAGATTCTTTAATTCTTGCGTTTTAAGGCGTATTTCCTCAAAGATGGATAGTTTGTTAAGAATCTCGTTAAAGGCTGTGAGAATCGGGAAAAAAGGGGTTAAATCCGGCATTTCATGCTTTGGTATACCTCGTTTTTCAAGTTTCTTTGTAAGCCGAGGGTCTTCAAGTTGCTCACATATCGCTACGCGCTTTCCGGCTCTTACCAATCTTGGCAGATACGTGTCGAGCGCATAATGAGGAAATCCGGCAAGTTCAATATACTTATCGTTGCCAGTTGCTCGTCTGGTTAAAGTTATGCCAAGGACAGAAGATGCCACCACTGCATCTTCATTGAGACATTCATAGAAATCTCCTAATCTGAACAGAAGCACCGCATCCGGGTGCTTCCTCTTCATTTCTGAGTATTGCTTTATGAGTGGTATCTGTGCCATGATTATGCTATTTGATAGTAGTTTTCTATTAGCTGTTTGAGGTCATTGTGCCATCCATCAAAGTCGTTCACACTCTCGCGGATAGTAAAAGCGTTTATGTATCTCTCATCTTGACGGAGGGTGTCAATTTTCTCGTCTATGCCAAACGACTCATGCCATTTCTTCAACTCATCTATTGTGAACGGCATAAGCACGATTATCATATCTACACCGCCATCAGTCCAATTCTCAATCTCAGCGCATATTTTTCCGTCCTGTTCAAATAAATACACTGCACGATTATTCTCTTCAAGATAATTAAGGAGGACTTTCTGCTCATCCGTAAGTCTGTTGTAATAATCAGTCTGTGTCATGATTATAATCTTCCTTCGTCATTATAACTGTAATATCCGTAAGCTGATATTATCAAGTGGTCAAGAACTCTTATATTGAGGATTTCTCCGGCAGACTTTGCTTTCCTGGTAATTATATCATCTTCAGGACTTGGGATGAGATTGCCACTTGGATGATTATGACACATGATGATGGAATGAGCATTAAACAAGAGAGCTCCGGCAAATATCATTTTATTATCGACTACGGTAGCTGAAGTCCCACCTTCTGAAATTGTCTGGAATCCGAGAATCCTGTTAGCCCTATTAAGGTAGACAACTCTAAAGCTTTCTCTATATTCAATCTCTCCTTCTTGGTACGTCGACCTAATGAAATCTGCTGTTTCTTTTGAACTGGTAGCTTTCTTGTATTCAGCAGCGTGGTCTGATACGTATGACAACCGGATCTGCGGAATCTTATATTCTTTACTTGAAATCATATTGCATTTTGAGATTGAGGGGAGGGAGCGCAATGCTCCCTCCTGATTGGTCAGTCATTTATCGGATTTTTTGAAATTGAGAACATAGTCTGTGAGCTTGGTGTCACTTGCCGGTACTCTGTGATACTGTCTTGCAATCGCTTCCGGGAGATTCATTAAGCATTTAGCCGCAAGTTCAAGCTGCTCCTTATATGACCGTTTCATTCTTATGATTACAGCGTAACATCTATGATAGAGAGCCACATCATCAAGCGTCATGGCATTGCTCGCAACTATCAATCCTTCACTGACACCCTTGTTATTCATTCTTATCATTCTCGCAGTGTCTCCGACTGACAGTCCGTAGAAGTTCTCGCGATGTCCGAACCACTCAACCGAGTCTCCTGTATTGCGATACAGCATGTATTCAACTTCTTCAATTTGGGAATCATCAGTCGGCTTCTCTTCATTTGACTCGTCTTGTTCTTCAGCAGCAATCGCATCTGCAATAGCATCCATTTCTTCAATATTTGCTATCTCTTCAGGAATGCTTCCGTCCTCTTCGGTCTCATTTTCAATCTCAGGAAGATACTTTTCCTCTTCCTCTGCCACTTCATCAACAGGGATGATATTTGCATTTTTGTAGTAGGTGACGAGACAGTTCCAACTTTTTACTCCAAGTTCTTTGATGTATTCGGATCTGAGTTCTCTCGTCTTTTCGAGTGCTACTTCAAATGTGTTGGATGCGAAGATTGACTTTACGGCGTTTTTGATTTCTGATTTCATATCTTTCTTACTTTTAGTGTTTGTTATTTTGGATATGCAAAAGTAGTAATTATATTTGAGTTTACCAAATTTAATTACCTAATAATCAAATGATTAACGTTGTTTAACTGTTATAATCCGAAAATCATGTCAATTGCCTTCTCTGCCTTTCCAGCAGCCGCTATAAATGCCTTCGGATCACTTGATAGAAACCTTGCCCATGACTTGAGATAGGCAGCACTGTTCTCTTCCGTTTCTTTGCATTCTATTCCAAGCTTTGACATACATGCGGCTGCTCCAATTTCTGCGACAAGCTCTTCTCGCGAATACTTCTCATTTGCTTTGTGTACCCCTCCCTTCAGACGGTTCAATCTTGACGGATGCCCGGTGGAATGAGTCAGTTCATGAAACAATGTGGAGTAAAATTCTGAAATTTCTGAGAACTGCTCTCTGAGTGGCACTGTTACGGAATCTGATGCAGGACGATAGAATGCAGAATTACTTTTCTGTATTATCAGAGTCACACCGCTTCGTTGACAATACTGAGATGCTGTATTTTCCGCGTTTTCTATCGGATTGATGGTTGATATTAATTCCGGTTCTTTAGGCTGATATTTGGCTTTTATTCCCTCTGTATCGTCGATATGGAACACCCTATAATATTTAAGTACTGGGTTCTTCCATGCCACCCATTGGGTTTCCTTTTCATCATCCTGACTGTCTTCCTCTCCTTCAGGAGCCTTGACCGGTTTCAGTCCCCCGCATTGCCAAAACACTACAACATCTGATTTCGCACCTTTCTTGACACTGCCCCCCTCTTTCTTAATCTGGTTGAAAGTAAGATACTCCCCTGACCGGAATCCGAGAAGTATCTGATTCAGCAATGAGTATGGCTTACCATTGGTATGACTCACTGCCACATCTTCCACACAATGTGACCATGGTTTTCTCCAAGGATTTATGCCCTGCTCCATGATGGAGATGAGCTTGTTTGTTACTTGCTCGCAGATGCTTTGTTCTACCTGTGCAGCAGTTTTCTTTTCTTTCGTCTTCATTACTTTTAGTGTTACCTGATGACTAACCAATTTCTTGCTCTCTGATCGTTATTGAAGCTTGGGTCATTATCCTGTACTCCGGACTGTCTCCATCATCCATTACCGGATGAAACTCATCATTCTTGATGTTGCCACCAATTACCAACGTTGACCAGAGGAATGCCTCCCTGTGTTCAGGATTCCTCAGATTGTATATCATTTCAATCTTATAGTGAGAAACTTTCCCATTCCTTTTACGTATGGTCTCAACATATTCAATACCACAGTGTGTCTCAGACCTTGCAATCATCGTCTGCTCTTCGATTATCATGTCAAGCTGCCTTTCAGCATCTTCTCTTGACATGCAGACAATAGCGTAAGTCTCAATCTTTGACTCTGTCGGATCATAGCCGTAGCCCTGTATTACATATATCTTCATATCTCGTGCTCCTTACATATTACGACATCTCCAACAATATAATCAGTCAAATGAATCGCTCCTCTTGACAAGGCTATGAATGATGCGGTTTGATTTGCGGGATAACCTTTCAGTTTTCCTTCCTCATCAAGTATCATGACCTCTCCATTATCCAGATAGATTATCTGGATATAGCCGCCTACCAATTTCTGAGCTTCTTCAAGCTCAAACTTCTTTCCATTTCCAGGAGTGATTGTCTTTTTAACTCCGTTTACTTTAATTAATGTTGCCATATTGTTATTACTTTTAGTGTTCGTCAATGTCGAATTTAACTCCGATTTTCATGTCGTCGCTGAAGTATCGTAGTATATTCTCGCTCTTTGTCTGATACTCTCCGAATGGACTATAAACCTCAAGTTCGTCAAATGAAATCCATTCGTCATTGGAGTAGTCTATGCCATCGAGCAGGAGTTCAAATACATCGTTTGCATACTTGAGGTCAGAGAAGTATCTTTTGCTTTCATTTTCTCCCGTCTTCAGCCATTTGCTGATATTGTGGGTTATTCTGTAAACTTTGTTCATCACTTTTACTTTTAGTTTGATTGGATGTGTAAAATTAATATTAGTTTTACTTTTATCCAAATATTAAATATCTGCAATCCAGTAGTTTAACTTTGTTTAACTTTATAACTTTCACTATCATGCATCACTAATATGTATTTGTATTCCAAATACTTTTGCTAACTTTGCATTACATTGACTTACAATCTCAGCAGATGTCACTAATAGAAATCAAAATCACAGACAAGGGGAATCATTGGCATAAGGAGATCCGAATTTTAGGATTTTCCATATGTCATCGCCATGACTATTCAGAAACCCCTGAAAACCGACGCACAATCGGCTTCAATTGTGGGCAATACTGTCCAGGAGAGGTCAATGATTATGATTGCTTGCCAGAAGAATAGATACCATGCCGAAACCTAAGATTCCCAACCAACGTAAAGTCAACATTGAGCATAAAAAGCGCATCGAACGCTATGCCATACTGATTCAACAGGTCTATGACAAGATGGCTCAGGAGGCGGCAAGACTTGCCGTCATTGCAGGAGCCGACACTTCAAGACCTTTTTCATTTGCTGACTATCCATTGACTAAAGAGGCTGTAAAACGGTTGCAAACACAACTCATGAAAGATGTTGGGGCAATAATAATGTACGGTACTTCCGAGGAATGGAAGGAATCGAATCTTGTGCAAGACCTGGTGGCAAAGAAAGTGCTTACCGCTTATACAGGAACCTCAAAACTGGGAGAGGAGTATTCGCGATATTTCGAGACCAATCCAGATAGCCTCAAGGCATTCCAACAACGGAAAGAGAATGAAATGAATCTTTCTTCAAGAGTTTGGAATCTTTCGGAACAATATAAGCCGGAACTGGAGGAGGCTATTACCGCTGCCATTGCTCCGGGGACATCTGCCATGTCTTTGGCGGCTCAGGTAAAGAAATATCTTAAGGAACCTGACAAACGTTTTCGCAGAATCAAGGAAAAGATGGAGGATGGCACAATCAAATGGCACCTGTCAAAGAACGCAAAGGCTTACCATCCAGGTCAAGGCGTATATCGTTCGTCTGCCCGCAATGCACAGCGTCTCGCACGTACTGAAATCAATATGGCATACCGCACTGCCGAACAGGAACGATGGAAACAGTTCGACTTCGTGGTCGGCTATGAAGTAAAGACAACTCAGAACGGTCACCATGTGGAGGACATGTGCGACATGCTTGCCGGCAAATATCCTAAAACGTTTCAGTTCACAGGATGGCACCCGCAATGTATGTGTTACTGCATACCGATTCTCAAAACAGAGGAAGAGTTCTGGGCAGATGATGATGTCAAGAGCGTAAATGAAGTGGCTGATGTTCCGCAGAATTTCAAAGAGTGGATAAGAGATAATGGAGACCGTATAAATGCCGCTGAAAAGCGCGGAAACCTGCCTTATTTCATCCGAGACAACAAGGATGATGTGGAGAATGTTTTGTACCCGGAATTGCGTAAGAAAACACCTATAGAGATTGCATCAGAACGTCATGCAGCACGCAGCGCAGCTGACATCAAGGATATTAAAGATCGTTGGAATGCAAAACTACAGAGGGATGCCAATATAAAAATGGTCGCAAACAATGTGCTTAAAGTGGCTCAGCAATGGAGCGAAATAGACTATTCACAATTGGAGCAGATGATTGCAGATAATAATATTACTGCACTTACCGAAGAGTCAAGGAAAGTAGCCCAGGCAGTCAAGGCGATGCGCAACGAGGAAAAGGCACTTTCTGATTTGATTCCGGATGTCCACACTTGGCATGATCAGTTCTCAATTGAAGAACTGAAGGCTGTTAAAGAAGCTGTCTCAAATACAATATCCAAACTTGACCAATCTACATTTGAATCATTCAAGTCCAATCTTGCTTTTGAGGCAGACTGGGTGATTGAAAACTCTTCTTATGCCACAAAGTTTGTTGCAGAAGCAGCTTACAAGAACCAGATAAAGATTGTCAACGAGAAGATTTATTGGAGGGATATTAAATCATCTTCTGAGAATTATATATCCAAACTTGAATCTGTAAATCCAAAACTCGCAAAGAAACTATCAAAAGATTTTGATGTAGCTGTTGCAAACGGAAATAAAAAGGGAGCAGAAGCCTATATTTACAACCTCAGCAAATGGGATAAAATCATAAATCTGCATTCTTCCTTGTCAAATGGAGGAATTGATATTGCCGACTTCGAAAAATTCATCAAAGAAGGCATGCTGAATAAGGCTTGGACTGAATACAACAAGCTGAAAACTTCACAGCTTGGGAATAACAATTTGGAGGAATACTGCGCAAAGCAATATACAACCAAATTCAATGTTCATGATCAAGACTCATACACAAAAACAATGAAAACCCTAATAGGTGACTGCCATGACGCTTGGATAAATGCTCCGGAAGAGGAACGTAGAGCCATTATTAAATATACTGGGTCATATTCAAAAGAAATGATAGTCGACAGAGCCTCTGGGAAATCAAACGAACTTGTAACACATCTTGACTCATTGCTTGATAAAATTAAATTGTCTGAAGACATGGTTTTACGCAGTGGTCAGGATTTCTGCGTTCCAAGAATAATATTTGGCGATGATTTCGCCAACTTACTCGAAAGCGAAGACTTGGACTCCCTGAATAAAAAATTCTCCGGTCACAAAGGATTCAATGGAGGATATATGTCCACATCATACAACGAACACGGAGGATTTAGAGATAAGGATATTGAATTTCATATATTCGCACCTAAAGTTACACATGGAATGATTGCAAATCAGATATCTTCATGCGCTGAAGACAGAGGTATTGACTGGGATGCTGTATCATTCAGAAGCGATTGGAGAGAACGCGGAGAGTCTGAATTTTTACTTCATGGAGGATATATTTATAAATTTATCAAGGCAGAGAAAGATACTCGGATGAGTGATACGGGCATAAGATTATACATACAAATATTAGGTAGAAAATAATCATCCTAAAAAAGGCATATTGTCGTATTCCTGTATCTTTTCAAGTGTTTTGGCTGATATAGGGATTCCTATTGCCCAATCGTCGTGATACATTGATAAGCCATTCTTGACAAATCTGTTTATCGTTTCAATAATCTTAATATCATCTCTGGTATTGTCAGAAACACACTCCCTTATGGCTGCCCGTTCGTTCAACCATAAGATGTATTTATACTCATCTTCTTTTGTGTTTCGTGAGTAAGGAAATTCTTCTTCCCCTCGAAATACCTTACACCACTTCAAATACTCATTATTAATCATGTCCATATCTTTTTTCAAATTTATCAACTACTGTAATCATTTCTTCAGGCAAATAACTCATAGCCTTAACCATAATTTCTTTTGGAACTCCAAACAATGGTTCTGCAATTGAACCGACTATGGCTCCGAGAGTATCAGAGTCTCCTCCATGTGAGATTGCTTTTCTAATGGCATCCTCAAATGAGGTGGATTTAAGAATAATCTGAAAGGCAAGAGGTACAGTTCCTATACAGGTTTCATCAAACTTACCTTTTGGGTAATCCTGTGTCATAAATCCATAATAAAACGAATTGCCAATATGCTCTATATCTTTGGAATCGCGATTGAATCTTAAGGATGATATTGCCAACGCTACCGACTGCGCACCTTTGATTCCCTCGGCATGATTATGAGTGGTCGATGCCATCTCTCCGGCTTCTTTTATCACATCATGATACACATCAAACGCCCAGCCAACCGGACTTGCACGCATGGCTGATCCGTTACCATAGCTATTATATGGATGAGGATCGTCTGAGAATATCCATTGCTGAAACGAGCATCCGTATGCTCCCATGGGATTCGGATATTTTCGGCACCATTCCAACAATGAATCCTTATAAGACTTTCCTTTAAGGATGGCATCAGCAATGGCTATAGTGCAAATGGTATCATCTGTAAAACTTCCATTTTCTGAAAACAGAGGAAAGTTATAGTCAAATGTATTATTGAACTCGTAAACAGACCCAACTATATCACCAATAATTGCTCCAATCATATCTTTTTATATTTATTACGAATTTAGCAAATTTATTCTATTTAACCAACTTCCCACACTTGGGAATATAGATGTTATCCCAAGTGCGGAAACTCTTGTAGAAGCCTTGTATGGCTCTTAAATCCAGTTTATATGTATTGATTTGATGAGGGATCCGAGAAACGTGGTTTCATATCTCAAACTACATAATCCTTTTCTTCCCACATTACAAAATCTTCTTCGCTGACCTCTGACGGCTCATAGATAAACTCATTCGTCCAATATGTATCATGCCAATTGGTGGCGCAATCCATACCGTTATCTCCATAGCTGTTCTCAATCTTGAAATCAAGCCCTTTCAGCCATTTGGCAAATTCTTTAGAATAATCTGCGGATGGTCCATCCGAGTATGAGGATGTGCAATGCACTATTCTGAATCCTTTGGCATATCCAATTACATATCCACCTCGATTGTAGATACTGATTGTTTGCTCTTCGATCCCTACTCCATGTCCGATTTTCTCAGCTATGAAGTTGACAATATCCATTATCTCCTCCGGGATATGGGTATTCTCTTCCCACTCTCTGAATTTGCTATGTCTGAATTTCATGTCAAGCCCTGTTATAATGTGCTAACGCATTATTTACTATCTCTTTTCTTGTGTCATAGTCAAGCATGGAATAAAACAATGCCGGGGCACCATCCGATCCGCATTCTTCACATGCCTTGATCCACTTTGACCAGATATGGATTCCAAGCATTTCTCCGAATATGCGAACACAAATAGAATTATTCCACTGATTCCACATGTAATAGAGATAACAATCAAGTTCTGATCCCTTATTCATAGCTTTATTACTTTTAGTTGGTTACAACGTTTTCATATAATCAGGAAGAGCGTCAATGATGGCAGCACATTCCTGCTGTGAAATTTCATTTATCGAGAAGAGCTGCTCAAACTCATCAACGAGTTTACAATGCCCGAGTTTACCATTTCTCCCAACTTCAGTTATCTTGACTTGAGTCGCAAATTCATCATCACAATGATAGAGAACTGTGACAGGTGTAATCAGCTTGATATACTCGTTGCAATCAAGCTTGCGAATAATACGTCTGAGATTATTTCTTGGCGTCGATATATTGTTTCGTGGTCTTTCAGTTCCAAGAAGCTCTCCATTCTCTCCAATCCAAAGCATAGTGCCATCACCATTCCACGTAAAATCAAATGCCTTGTTGATCGGATTGTATTTGCCAAGAAGTACCGTCCCTTCTTTGAGTCCTCTGATTTCCGCAAGGCACCACTTGCCAAATTCTGTGTAGACTTTTACCTTCGCACGAGCTTTAACAGTCTTTATCATGATTCTTACTTTTAGTGTTAAATCAATAGGTTGTCACTCTCACGCCTCTTCCGGAACGCGTTACTATCACTCCGACAAATTCGGCATTCTCGAAATCTTCATTGTCAGTCTCCCATGCTGTATATGAAAGACGGTCAATGTTTCTGTTGTTTTTCATCAACTCACTTCCGAGTCCTTTGATGAATAGTACAACCTGTCTTTTAGTCATTGGTTCTGTTGTCATGAGATAACCTCCACATATGTTTTCAGAATCTTTGATTTCTATGTCAAACTTGGTCTTCATACTTACTTTTAGTGTTTATAATTTTGGATGTGTAAAATTAGTAATAATATTTGAGTTTGCCAAATAAAAACATCAGATAATCAGTTGACTATCTGATGTTTAACTTTGATTAACTTTTATATTTAATTTGCACTGCCAAATACGTCTGCGACAGCATTTTGCGTTTCTTCGACTTGTTCTTTCCTTATCATGTTAAGTGTTTCCTGAGGATCGTTCGACTGTCCGTATCTCTTGATTGATTCCAGATGACTTTCTATCGGTTTACCTCCATTGGCAGCCATACGTTTTGTGATTTCGGCAGTCTCGTTTCTTTGAATGAATGGAGTAATAATATGCTCAACCTCCACCTCGTCAATCTCATTTTCCCATGCAGTGTTCATCATCTTTAAAAATGACTTAATAACAGAATCCTCTCGTTCAAAAAACTCAATCCAGTCTCCACTTTCATCGCCCACTTTAAGATGAGCATCTGTTAAAAGTGTTTCTCTTGCGTCATATCCGATATTGCCAAGACGAGACATATTGCTGAAAGAAATGTCCGGCATTTGTGTCAAACTCCAGAACAATTCTTTAGATTCCTGAACATTGTATTTAAGAGCTTCTATTGCTTGGTTCCATGAGACATATCCTACATCACCTCCTGAGTTCATTCTGAACATTCGCTGATCTTCGTTTTTCATTTCTCGGTCTCCTAAGATCTCGCCAATTATTTTTAAAATGGGAGCGGAATTATACGCTATTACATTACTGTTGCGGGATAAGGTATATTCAATTTCTTCCCTAATGTAAGACACTTCTTCATAAATGGCTTCCGGTCGTGAAAGATAAATGACAGGTATTTTCATAATAATAACTTCTTCAGGATCTGCGGCAAGGCGCCAGCCACCATCATCTATCCACTTATAATGAGTGTCACTCGTATATGTTTCAAAATAAGTCTTTGTCTCGTTATTAACAGTGATGGAGTATTTGAAAGAAAAAGCCAACATGTCTCCATATTCATCAAAATAAGGATATAGCTCATAACCATCCATAGGTGAGAATGTCTTACACTTCAATTTATATTGGCTTTCAAAGCCGTACAACTTGTTCGGCTTTTTAACTGCGTACCAAAGTGTTGCGATTTCGCATGCTGCATAAAATGCCTTACTTCGTTTAAGGTTGTGTGTCTTTAATCGAGAGTACTTATATATAGCCTCAATTGCTCTTGCAATTGTTTGTCTTACAGCATTATTGTCGGTGTTGTGGTATACTCGTTTTACTGGTATTGAGAACATGAATTCCGACATTCTTCTGACAAGCAACCTCTCCATCCCAATAGAATATCTGCTTGATTTTTCAACAGAACCGTCTTTGCGTATTTTGTCCCTAAGGTTTACTGTATCAAATAGAATCTTATGTTCTTTATAGTTGTACAATTTTCTTAGATGGCACCAAGAAGGTACATGTACGTTCTTTTGCATCAAAGAGGTGATGATGGAATGGTCAGTACAAGAAAAGTCGATATAGTCGCTTATTTCGCTCATAAATTACAAATTTACTACAAAACTATATAAATATATTTATATTTCAAATATATAGATAAGAAAAAAAACTATATGACCTCAATTCTATTCAACGATTTACACTCTTGTGTTACAGTATCGTAATCAACGGGACGCTCTAACCCGATTATCCCGCTAAGGCACCATTTCCCGCAAAGTTCCTCAATTATCCACTTTGCAACTCCTGCGTTGTAGGCATCACGTGCAAATGCTCTCTTTGGAGAATGGCGATTCATTGTAGTTGTATGTCTCTTTGCTTGTCATTGTTTACTCTTTCGTTTTTCGTAATACGACTTCCTTTTCTCTTTGTGCCGTTTGTTGTTGTGATGCTTCCGCTTGTGTCGGTTGAGCTGACGTGAGAAGTATTCCTGCGAACATCCGTCAACTCCGCAATCCAAAAGCAGTTCTTCAACACTCGGCAATTCGTATCGTCCGTGATGTTTCATTCCTCCCCGAAAAGCTCTTTGCCGAAGATGTATTTCAGCGCGAGGATTAACCCCATATTTATACCTTTCTTATACTCATTATCAAGTTCTGAGATTTGGTTATGGCTCATCGCATTAAGACAGATTTTGAGCTTGTCGTTAGCATCTATATATAGCTTTATCATCTTCTCCCTTTCCTCGTCCGTGAGCCTCTGCGAGAGGGGCTTAGTGAAGAACCATTCAAGTACAGATTTTGCGTCATCTGTATAAATAGGCAGGTCACTATTGCGTTGTTCGTCATATACGCCACCGCAATAATCTCCTATCGGGCACATAGCTTCGGCATATTGCTTTGATAATTCTTCGATTGTCTTGCTCATAGTTCTTCGATTTGTTTTGTTAGACTGTCGCGCTGCTTAATAAGCGCGTCGATGATAACATTCTTTGTCGCATAGCTGAACTCCTTTTGGGCAACCTGTCTGACAAAACTGAATACTTTCAGAAATTTGCATTTAACTTCTATCTTCACACCGAAGCGATTGCTATTATGATGGTCTGCCAAGAAGTTAATCAAGTTCTGTATGTCATCGCGCTCATCTTTAAGCTGATTGGCTTTACTTAGTTGATGTTCTGTCATATCTTCTCAAATTTCAGTCCGAAGCACCATTTTAGCATGAGCGCCTTGAACCGGGAAATAGGTTTATAAACTGCGAGAGAGTAGCCCGTGGGTTCGTGTCTGAGGTAGCCGATAGGTTGCGGCACTATGATACGAGCCTCTGTCGGTTCTTTTGTAAATGTGCCGTCGGGATTACGGAAGCCATACTCTCCTGTCACGTTATTAATCGTGTAGCCGCTGAGGATGGCTCCACATCGGTAACAACTTCTCTTCAATGGAGCGTTACTTGCTCCGCATTTAATACATTCCATATCACTCTCCTT
>CAMWMW010000005.1 GCA_947175455.1 uncultured Porphyromonadaceae bacterium
ATATGAGACATTGCCCATCGCGGACAGATGTCTTGCGAACGGGAGATATCCCGTATCGTCGAGCCTCCTTGCAGAAGATAGACAACATCGATGCTTCAAAGGTTCAAAAAAGTGTTAAAATTCATCGCAAAAATGCGAAATTTTTGCTAAATTTGCAACGGAAAATGAATAAATAGAGTTTTTATGCTCTGACAATGGCAGTTCTACATACAATGTAGAAATAAATTTAAAGATAAGTAATAAATATAAAACCCAAATAAATTTACCCAAAATAAACAAATTTAAAATGACAAAGATTGGTATCAACGGCTTTGGCCGTATCGGACGTTTCGTATTCCGTGCTTCCACCAAGAGAGAAGACATCGAGGTAGTTGCAATCAACGACCTTCTTCCTGTAGACTACATGGCATACATGTTGAAGTATGACACAATGCACGGTCGTTTCGACGGCACTGTAGATTACGATCTCGAGAAGAGCCTTCTCATCGTAAACGGCAAGGAGATCCGCGTTACTGCATGCCGCGACCCGAAAGAGATCAACTGGGGTGCGGTTGAGGCTGAATACGTTGTTGAGTCAACAGGTCTCTTCCTCACAGAGGAGAAAGCTCAGGCTCACATCGAGGCTGGTGCAAAATATGTTGTAATGTCAGCTCCTTCAAAAGACGCAACTCCTATGTTCGTTGTAGGTGTTAACGAGAACACTTACGCCGGTCAGAAGTTCGTTTCAAACGCTTCCTGCACAACCAACTGTCTTGCTCCTATCGCCAAGGTTCTCCACGAGAAATTCGGCATCAAGGAGGGTCTTATGACAACCGTTCACTCTACAACAGCTACTCAGAAGACTGTTGACGGTCCTTCTATGAAAGACTGGCGTGGTGGCCGTGCCGCTTCCGGCAACATCATCCCCTCTTCAACAGGTGCTGCCAAGGCTGTAGGTAAAGTTATCCCCGAGCTCAACGGCAAACTTACAGGTATCTCCATGCGTGTCCCCACTCTTGATGTTTCTGTAGTTGACCTTACAGTAAACCTCGAGAAACCCGCTACTAAAGAGGCTATCTGCGCTGCTATGAAAGAGGCTGCAGAGGGTGAGCTCAAAGGTGTTCTCGGTTACACAGAGGATGCTGTTGTAAGCTCTGACTTCCTCGGTTGCGCGCTCACTTCTATCTTCGATGCCAACGCCGGTGTTTACTTGACCGACAACTTCGTTAAAGTAATCTCCTGGTATGACAATGAGATCGGTTACTCAAACAAGGTTCTCGACCTCATCGCTCACATGAAGAAAGTAAACGGCTAATAAGAGTCAGAATCTTCAGAACAGAACGGTCCGGAAATTTTCCGGACCGTTTTTTTGTGGATTGGGGTATTTTTTATAATTTTCGTACAAAATGCAAATAATATGAGAATAAAAAGATTCGGAATCTGTATAGCGGCTCTGTATGCTGCCGCTGCTGTTTCTGCGGCAACTAAAACCGGAGACAAGGAGCCTTTCTGGCTCGGCGGGGATATTTCAGGCATGACAGCCGATGAGGCGCGAGGCAGATTTGTGATGAACCGCGACAGTGTGCGTGTGGAGACAACGCAACTGATGAAAGATTACGGCATGAATGCCACCCGTCTTCGCGTCTGGGTGGATCCCAAGGACTGTTTTTGCTCTCCGGAGGATGTGCTGAAGATGGCAAAACGTTCGCAGGCTCTGGGTATGCCTGTGATGATTGACTTCCACTATTCCGACTGGTGGGCGGATCCGGGCAAGCAGAATCCTCCCAAAGCATGGCTCGGCATGACTCTCGAACAGACGGAAAAAGCTCTCGCCAACCATACGCGACAGACACTCCGGCTCCTTAAGGACAACGGCATCGACGTGAAATGGGTGCAGGTGGGAAACGAAACGACCCACGGCTTTTTATGGCCTATGGGTCGTTTCGAGGAGAACCCCGTGAACTATGCGTCTCTGACGAAAGCCGGGATAAAAGCGGTGCGCGAGGTATATCCTGAAGCAGAGGTTATCATTCATCTCGATAACGGTTTTGACCAGGGATTGTATGACCGAGTGTTCGATTCACTGAAGTCAAACGGAGTGGAGTGGGATACCATCGGCATCAGTGTCTATCCTTATTGGGCGATGGAGGCAGGTCTGGAGAAGAGTGATGTCATGACACTCGTGGACACAATAGCCAATATCCGTCATCTGAAAAAGAAATATGGCACGGATGTGATGATTGTAGAGACCGGAGTTGACGGACGCGAGCCTGTCGCCGGAAAAGAGTTTATATCCGCGCTTATCAAGGCTTCGAAGGAATTTACCGATGGTGCGTGCACAGGTGTGTTCTACTGGGCGCCGGAGTGGAATGCAGAGGATGACTACCGTCTCGGAGCGTTCTCGCGCAATATGCCCACAGTCATCATGGATGCTTTTAAGGAAGCCGCCTCGTCTGCTCGTTGAGTACAGACCGGATGTCGAAAGTGCCTTTGGCTCGGATCACGCTGAGTTCTGTCGCTTCTTCTGAAACTATCAGGAGATTCTTCAGTTTCATGCTTTTGTCATCAACATGACCGTATATGAGTGTCGTTTCCGGACCCTCGTGAGTTTCCAGGATAAGCTCGCTCCTGTCGCTGTCGATCGCATCTTTGACGCATTTCATAATTTCCTCTCTTCCTTTCATTCCTTGACAGTCGACGATGGTAATGCTCTTGAATCCCTTCAGGATTTTTCCTGCATCTTTGTCATCAATCGATGCAACAGAGCCAATCATCCATCCTACTCCCTGCGGGATGTGGATTATGTCGATATTGTCATAATAATCGAGAGAGGAGAATTCTTTCGAGCTTCCGCATGATGAGAATATCACCAACAGTAAGGAAATGAGAACTGCGTTCAAGTAGGTTTTCATTTTCTTACTTTTTATATTGGTTTGTAAGAGCCTGAACATCTATTTCCCCTCTGATATATACTATTGTATATTCTTCAGGCTCGTCCGCTTCTATAAGGATGTCATGAATCACATCGCCCTCCAGAATTCTTCCGGCATAGATGTTCACGCCATCGCCTCCGTCCTGAGCATTGAGAAATAACTCCATTTTAAGTTTTTTCATTTTTTCCGCAGCATCCTTTTTCACCAATGCAATGGCAGACGGTGTGGTGGCGCTGACAATTTCCATCCCTTCCGGATTTTTGATACATTTCTGGATGTTCCTCATGTCGGAGTCGTCACCACCCATTGAGAGCCCGAGGCGCATTGCCGCCTTGGAGATATAGACCGTTGATATCTCTTTGTTGTCGGGGTAGTTGTTGAATACCCTGTTTTGCGAGATTGCTGCCGCCGACATGCCGAATGCCATTATAGCGGCAATTATAAATCTTAAAGTTTTCATAATACCTGAATTTTGTTATTTTAGTTTATCTTGTATTTCGGTGTATATATTTCTCAGATTATCATCTGTCGATTCAATGCAGCGGGAAGCGAAAGCCATCTGGTCACCGGCGCGTGCAATAGCTTTCATTCCTGCTTCAAAGGCTTTTTGCTCCTCTTCGGAAAACTCCGGATATTCGTCATTGTCTGTTTCCGCTCTGGCAATGACCTGTCTTTCCGTAGAGATTGCCGGGCTTTTTGTAGTGAGGCGTTTACCGGCAGACGCTACTGTTGTTTTACGGCTGTTATAGGCTGGTGTCTTTTCTGCCTCGTCCGGATTCCCGATGGTTCTGTCAATTGTGTCTGCAGATTCGATATAAGCCAATTGCCCGGGAGTTTCCGGAATATCCGGTGTAATCTCTGTTGTGAAAGGTGTGAGCACTATCAGAGCAATCACAGCGGCGGCAGAAGCTAAAGTTGCGATAGCGATCCAAGAAAAACGACTGTGCCGTGCTGCGTTCTTACGTGCGGCATTCTTATTGGCTGTCGAACTGTCAATCGCCTGTATAATCCGGTCTTGAAGGTCAACCGGCGGAACAGCGTATTTTGCAGTATCGCTGAGAATCGCAAACATCCTGCGGTCATTTTCCATCTCGTCAGGAATATCATTTCCCGAATTGAAAAACTCGCAAAGAATATTTTCTTCTTCAGGAGTTGAGACCCCTTCGTAGAACTTTTCAAGAAGATCTTTTATATGATTCATATCTGTAGCCATTGTTCTGGAATTATTTAGTGAAAAAATGAACGGAGTCTACGTCTGCCGCGACTGAGTATCTGTCTGGCGTTTGCGGCTGATACTCCCAACTCTTCCGCTATGTCATCGGCTGAACAGCCTGCAAATGCACTCATCTCTACAGCCTTTCGTTCTTTTTCAGGCAATCGGCGGAGAGTCGCCGTGACCTCATTGAGCTCGATTGCTTTTTCCGTCCCGCCGTCGCCTGTCGGGATTTCGCGGGTTGTGTCTAAAGGTATCTTTCTTGAGGCACGAGCTGACTCTGTGAGGCATATGTTTCGTATTGCAGAAAGACAATATGCTGCCGGCACTTCTGGAAATATTCCTTTGCAAATGTTCTCCCATATCCGCAACATCGCTGTCTGCACGGCATCTGCAGCATCCTCCGGCGAGCCGGTGATGGCGAGTGCCGCAGCATACATCCTGGCGTTGCAGGGTAGAATATTGTCGGTGAAATATTTTCTTGGCGCTATTTCCATCATTCGTTCGATTTCCCAATAAGACAAACGTAACATAAAAATGTGACAGACCGATGCGAAAAAACAGATTTTCTCTGCTTCAAGAAACCCTGCGCAAAAAAACTCCAACCACTCACAATCAAGTAACAACCACTTTTACATATACTCTCTTAAAGATTTCATGTATCTTGTTGTGGATGTTACTTGGTTGTGAGTGGTTGGATATTTAAAAATAAATAAGATTGGCTATTTGCGGATAGAGCGGAGCCAGCGTTCGAGCTCGCCGCTCCATTGGGCTTTGTACGGATTGGTATCGCGGAATCCGAAACCGTGTCCGCCATCGGGATATATATGGAGAGAATATGGTATTTTGTTTTTCTGAAGTTTCTCAACGTAATAGATTGTATTCAGCGGGTCTACGGTCTTGTCGTCGGATGCAAGAACTATGAATGCTGGAGGTGTCCGGGAGTCAACTCTGTTTTCCAGGCTGTATTTCTCAATCATTTCCGGAGTGGGGTTGTCTCCGAGCAGATGATTTCTCGAACCAGTGTGGGTTATGTCTGTCATTGAAATGACAGGATAAAGTAGAATTTCGAAGTCCGGACGGAATCTTTCTTCACCATGCATGGTGGCGAGAGTGGCGGCGAAATGTCCTCCTGCCGAGCATCCCATGATTCCGATTTCATCGGGATTGACACCGAATTCGGAGGCTTTCTCGCGCATGATGCTGATTGCCTGTCTGCCGTCCTCAAGCGGGACTTCGGGGTGTCCGTTGGGTACACGATATTTCAGGATGGCGAAGGTTATCCCCTGTGTGTTCATCCAGTCAACGAGCATTTTACCCTCATTGTCGGTGGAGAGATACTTATAACCGCCGCCGGGAGCGCAGATTACAGCTTGTCCGTTGGGTTTCTTTGCCGGATATATCCATAATTCAGGCACAGAGACCTCAGAGACTCTTGGACCGTTCCATTTCTCTTCAGTGTTTTCGTGACCGTTCTTGGTTGGCGCTCCATTTTGCCAAAGTGCGATTTTTACAGGTTTCGCTGCGGAAAGAGCGGATGTTCCGAGCAATAAGAGAGTTGTTGTAATTGTCAGTATACGTTTCATATGTCATGTGGTTTTGGTTGCATGTTTTGTTCTCCGCACTTCTGTCAGTATTCTTTGTGCACAACAAATATACGAAAACTTGGTGATGTGTCAAAATTCAGACGCGTATGGGGGTGCTCCTTAAGGTTGTGCGAAGATAGAATCGGTGTAGAGTGCTTATCTGCAGTGCGGACAGTCGGGTGAAATGTTGCGTAGAAGGCCGGAGACTCCTGCGCGAGACATTGGGGAACCCGGGATGAGTCGCTGAAGATCTTCGTTGCTTTTTAAACTTTTTATGTCTTCGGAAGAGAGAGAAAGCATTTGGGCGGATGGATGGAAGTCTTCGACGGATGTAGAGGGAATTCCCCGGTTGTGAGGACATACTCTAAGACATGTGTCGCATCCGTAAATCGAATTTCTTGCGGCTTCTGTTTTCATCACTTCTGATGATTCTTCCAGTATCCATTCCCCTCGGTGCTCGATGGTAAGATATGATATGCACCGGCGGCAGTCTATCTGGCAGTTGTCCATTATCGCCTTCCCGGGACAAGCCTTGCGGCAGGCACCGCAATGACCACAATCTCCCGAGCTCGGATTGTCAGGCGTTATGTCAAGGGTCGTCAGTATCTCGACAAGAAACACCATGCTTCCGTATCCCGGAACAATCAGCGCGGAATTGTCGCCGATGAAGCCAATGCCGGCTTTCTGCGCCCAGTATCTTTCAAGAACAGGCGCAGAGTCGATGCAAATCCTGGAGGCACTGTCGGAATAAGTGGCAGAAATCTCATTCAGCGCGGGTTTCAGCAATTTTCTCAGCACCTTGTGGTAGTCTTTGCCATAGGCATATGCGGCAATCTCCCCAAGATCGGGATTTCTCCATTTGACAGGCGCATAAGAATAGGCGATGGAAATCACCGTTCTGGCGCCATCGAGAATAAACCGTGGATCGCGGCGAAGGTCAGGATAATTATACATATATTCCATCCCTGCGTTGTCACCGCGTGACAGCCAGTCTCCGAATCTGCGCCATTCCGCCGGATCCACCGGCTCAGCCTTGGCAAATCCTACTGCACAAGCCCCCGAGGCAAGCAGTATGCTTCGGATTGACTCTTTGTCGCAACCGGTGAGGTATGGCTCTCTTTTAATCATCAATGTAAAATTAATAAAATCTTCTCAATCCGGATAAATCAAATCAGAGTTAGTGTTGAAAATTAGCTGATGTTGGATTTCATGAAATCTTGAAATGATTTTGATTTCGAAGAAGAATGTTTAAATGCACTGATTATTTGCATATGATCGGGAAAATTTATATATTTGTAAATCAAATAATATAGTCTACTTTTCTATGTCCAGATTTATTGATCCGTTTACAGACACAGGCTTTAAAATAATATTCGGCAAGGAGAATAAATCGAATGAGATTCTTAAAGCTTTTCTGAACGATTTGTTTGAAGGACAGCCTGATTTTGATCCGGTTGAGAAACTACATTATCTTAACAACGAGAGAAGTCGTGAAAGTCTGGAGGACAGAGCTATACTATATGATGTAGTATGCGAGACCCAGTCGGGGCACCGGTTTATAGTGGAGATGCAGCGTCAGCCGCAACCTTATTTCTTCGGTCGCTCGATATATTATGTGTCAAGAGCTATCTGTGAGCAGGGGCAGAGAGGGGTGGAAAGAGAAAAAGACAAATGGGATTACAGTTTATTGCCGGTAATAGGTGTTTTCTTCTGTGATTTCCATGTCCGAGAACTTGGAAAAGAACTTGTTCAGCATGTACGTCTTTGCGATACAGCCACAAATAAACCCGTTGGCAATCTTATGCGTTATGCATTTATACAGTTGCCGATGTTTCGTAAAAAGGAACATGAGTGTTTGACAGAGTTCGATAAATGGATTTATATACTTAAAAATATGAGCAAAATGCAGACTATGCCGTTTACTTCACATCGCGACATATTTGAACGCCTGGCAAGTGTAAGCAATGTCGCAGCTCTAACTCCCGATGAGCGGAGACAATATGATTATGACGTAAAGAAATCACGAGATTATCACGCTGAAATGGGGTATGCGCGTGCAACAGCCCGCGCCGAGGGTCTTGCCGAAGGACGCGCTGAAGGACGCGCCGATGAAATAAAGAGGATTGCGCGCAACATGAAGCGTATGGGGATAAGCGTGGAAACTATAGAATCAGTCACCGGGTTGTCGGCGACAGAGATAGATAATATCCAATAATCTCGTCTTGTTGTGAAAATGCGTATTAGGCTCCATTGAGTAAATGGAGCCTAATAATTTTATGTTATATTTTCAGAAACGAAAGTAATTTGCTATATTTGCGGCACGAAACGAAATCGGTTTGTGATAAAACCAAAACGCAATTAACCTACACATCATGAAAAAGATTCTGTCAATCGGCTTACTGTTGCTTTGCTGCTTGCCGATTTATTCAAAAACGAGGGCGGAAGAAATCCGGGAAAGACTTTTGTCGAGAGACTCTTCCAAGGTTTTTGTAGCTTCCCATCGCGCCGACTGGCGCAACTGGCCGGAGAATTCATTGCCGGCAATCAACAGTGCTATCGAAATGGGAGTGGATATTGTTGAAGTGGATCTTCAGCTGACAAAAGACAGCGTGCTGATCATCATGCACGATGCAAAACTTGACCGGACTACTACCGGCAAGGGTAAAATCTCTGAAACAAATTATGAAGATATACAGAAACTTCGCCTTAAAAATGGAGTAAGTATCTATACGCGTCACAAGGTGCCGACTCTTGAGGAGGTGCTTAATCTTGCCAAGGGGCGTGTGATGCTCAATCTCGACAAGGCAGACAGATATTTTGATCTTGTGCATGATCTTGCCAAAAAAACAGGAACTGAACGTCAGCTCATCATGAAAGGTCGTAAATCGGCGAAAGAAGTCAAGGATGAATATGGAGAATATCTTGATGAAATACTTTATATGCCCATAGTTCATCTTGATGACCAGAAAGATTTCCGTCAGAAATTCGATGGCAAGGACAAACCTCTGCCGGAGGTCACGCCTGAGAAGATGAAAGCGTGTCAGGACACCGCCCGTAAAGAAATCGCCGACCATCTGAAAGAATTGAAACCCTGTGCGTTTGAATTGCTATATGCCACCGACAGGAATGAATTGCCGTTCAAACTGAAAAAAGAACTCAAGGGGAAGGCTCTGATCTGGTATAACTGTCTATGGGACACTATGGCAGGAGGTCATGATGATGATGCCGCCATGGAAGATATAAGCAATGGCTATGGTTTTCTGATCGACCATCTCGGTTGCAATATAATACAGACAGACCGTCCGGCAATGGTGCTGGAATATCTCCGCAAACGTAAGTTGCACGAATAAAAAAACAGTTATGGAAACAATAGATACATCTACACGGAAGCGGAGTCTGCTACAGCGAGTAATTGATTTCTACAGTATTTCATCTCCCAATTATGACAGCACTACGCCCAAGGAGCGGTTCAACCGCATCCGTCTTGCCACGTTTATATCTGCAACATGCGGATATGCGCTTTATTATGTCTGCCGTCTGAGCATGAACATAGTGCGCAAGCCTATAGTCGAAAACGGTCTATTCACGGAAACCGAACTCGGTATCATAGGCTCATGTCTTTTTTTCGTCTATGCCGTGGGAAAGATGGCAAACGGCTTTCTTGCCGACCGCTGCAACGCGCGTCGGTTCATGGCAACGGGACTATTGCTGACAGCCATAGTGAATCTGCTGCTTGGTTTTTCGAACATGTTCATAGTATTTGCCGTGTTGTGGGGACTCAACGGCTGGTTTCAGTCAATGGGTGCGCCTGCGGGTGTCGTATCGCTCAACCGCTGGTATGACAACAAAGACCGCGGTACCTATTACGGAATATGGAGCGCGAGCCACAATATAGGAGAGGCAGTGACTTTTATTACAGTCGCCGCACTCGTAAGCTGGGCAGGATGGCGATCCGGTATGATTGGCGCCGGAATAATAGGTATACTCGGATTCGGAATGCTGTTGCTTTTCATGCGAGACACACCTCAAAGTCTCGGGTTCATGCTCAATCAGAAAACCGCCACTGCCGAATCTTCGAAAGCTGCCGAAACGGAAGATTTCAATAAAGCGCAGAAGGCTGTTCTCAAGAATCCCGCCATATGGATTCTTGCCCTCGGTTCTGCGTTTATGTATATCAGCAGATATGCCGTCAACTCATGGGGAGTGTTCTATCTTGAGGCGCAGAAAGGGTATTCCACGCTTGATGCAAGCCTTATCATCTCCATAAGCTCTGTATGTGGAATCGTAGGTACGGTTGCGTCCGGCTTTATCTCCGACAAGGTTTTCAATGGTTCACGCAATGTGCCGGCGCTCGTATCGGGACTTATGAACACACTTGCGCTGTGTCTGTTCCTCCTTGTTCCGGGAGAGCATTTCTGGCTTGATGTCACAGCAATGGTGCTCTTTGGTCTCGGCATCGGAGTCCTGATCTGTTTCCTTGGCGGTCTTATGGCTGTGGATATCGCGCCCAAGGCAGCCGCAGGAGCCGCACTCGGGGTTGTCGGCATCGCCAGTTATCTTGGTGCCGGATTGCAGGATGTGATGAACGGTATACTTATCGAAGGAAACAAGACCGTGGTAAACGGAACTGAAGTATACGACTTCTCGATGGTCAACTGGTTCTGGATCGGATCGGCTTTCCTCTCGGTGATACTCACCGCGCTTGTATGGAATGCCAGACGGAATGACTGATCAAAACTTATCCATAAATAAAACGTTGAAATAATATAACCCGAAATTTTAGAAAGCGGAGGCGCGCTATGCGTCTCCGAGTATTTAGACAACTTCTTAAAACAGATTGTTATGGAAGCTAAGAAAAGACTTTATATAGTAAGCTTCGGCGATTCCCGCAAATATCGTGTGGAATTCGAGGATGTGGCAAACGTAGACCCATTTCACCACACCAACCCTCTTGCCTCTGTAGAAGCGGATATAAGGGAATATCTCGAAGGTTTATTCCCTGGAGAATCTCTTGCTTATTTCGATACTCCGAAAGTTACCGAAGTATACTGGAAAGACCGTGCCGAATATGAGTCCTATCCGGTGCTTGATGCGGCGGCGGTGAAGGATATTGAGTCGGAGCTGAGAAAGGAGGTTGAAAACAGAGAAGATCAGCAGCGCCTTGACTGCAACGCTCCATATGCGGAAATAAATTCCGATGCGAAATAATGGATGGGATGCAGCTTCCTTTTGCAAAGCCACTGTATGTGATGACAAAGCCTGTCAGCTCAATGTGCAATCTGAGCTGCAGGTATTGTTATTATCTGGAGAAGGCTAATCTATACAGAAACGAGGACAAGGCAGGACGCTTCACAATGAACGAAGACCTGCTTGAACGTTTCATCCGCGATTATATAGAGTCGCAGACAATGCCTCAGGTCCTTTTTTCGTGGCACGGAGGTGAGGCTCTGATGCGCCCTTTGTCGTTCTATAAACGTGTGGTCGAGCTTCAGAAACGTTATGCCCGCGGAGTGCAGATAGACAATTCCATACAGACCAACGGCACTCTGCTCACAGACGAATGGTGTGAGTTCTTCCGTGAGAACGGTTGGCTTGTGGGTGTCTCGATTGACGGTCCGCAGGAATTTCACGATGAATATCGCCGCAACAAGATGGGTCAACCCTCGTTCCGCAGGGTAATGCAGGGTATAAATCTGCTAAACAAGCACGGAGTGGAATGGAACGCTCTTGCGGTGGTTAATGATTTCAATGCGGACTATCCCCTTGATTTCTATAACTTCTTTAAAGAAATCGACTGCCGTTATATCCAGTTCACACCGATTGTGGAGCGACTCTATCCTCATAAAGACGGGCGACATCTCGCCTCACCGATGGATAACGGAAAAGTGCCTCTTGCGGATTTTTCAGTGTCTCCGGAGCAATGGGGAGAGTTTCTTGTCACTCTTTTCGATGAATGGGTCAAGGAGGACGTGGGAAAATACTTTATTCAGCTTTTTGACGCCACTCTTGCCAACTGGGTGGGTCAACAGCCGGGTGTGTGCACTATGGCGCGGACATGCGGACATGCCGGGGTAATGGAATATAACGGAGATGTATACAGTTGTGACCATTTTGTATTTCCTGAATACAAACTCGGCAATATACGAACCCACACCCTTGTGGAGATGATGTATAGCGAGCGTCAGCAGCAGTTCGGCATGGACAAATATGCGAAACTCCCCGCGCAGTGCAAGAACTGTGAGTTCTTGTTTGCCTGTAACGGGGAGTGTCCTAAAAACCGGTTTGCCTTCACAGCCGATGGAGAACCCGGTCTGAATTACCTGTGTTCCGGCTATAAACGCTATTTTCGTCATGTGGCTCCATACATGGACTTCATGAAGCAGGAGCTTGAAGCCGGGAGACCTCCTGCAAATGTGAACGGAATGCGTTTTTAGAGCATGTTTCTAAAAACAGTCTAAATTTAAACCGTTTCTTAGCCAAGAGTCAGAGTCACGATGCTTTTTGCGGGGAGAGTTACAGTAAGCTTTCCCCGTGATTGTTTCCACCCTTTTGCAAAGGGCTTGAGAGTAATGGTTTCAGGATGGTCGAAATCATTATAGTCGTTGATTTCGGCAGAGGTCAGTATCTCTCCGCTTATGTTCTTTGCCGATATCCCTGCGAGGTCTATGGTGATTTCAGCAGTCTCGTTCAGATCTGTATTCACGAGTGATATGGTTGTCTTTCCGTCTTTTACGGAAGCTGTGGCATCGACCACAGGCACCATTCGTCCATCGCGGGCGCGAATCATGGGAGTCGCCACGTTGAGAGGAAGCAGTTTTGCATCCTGATGCGGCACATACATCTTGAAGAGATAGTATGTCGGAGTAAGAACCATCTTGTCGTCTTTTGTGAGCACCATAGACTGCAGCACGTTTGCGATTTGCGCGATATTTGTCATTTTCACGCGGTCTGTGAAGCGGTGGAAAGTGTTGAGACTGAGAGCTGCGACCATGGCGTCGCGCATTGTGTTCTGCTGATACAGATGCCCCGATACGGTTCCCGGTTCCTCGTCCCACCAGGTGCCCCATTCATCCACAAGAAGACCGATGCGTTTCTTGGGGTCGTATTTGTCCATAATGTCGCAGTGGCGTTTCACGACATCCTTAACCTCAAGACACTTGCCGAGAGTCCAGTAGTAATCTTCCGGTGTGAAGTCGATAGCAGAGCCTTTCCGCCCGGACCAGCCGAGAACCGTGTAATAATGAAGCGAAATGCCGTCCATCTGGTTGCGGGCGTTTTTCATGAGCACCTCTGTCCAGTTATAGTCATAGTCGCTTGCTCCCGATGCGATACGGTATAGCTTGTTGCCGTTGAAATTACGGCAATAGGTCTGATAACGGCGATATACGTCTGCATAATATTCAGGACGGAAATTGCCGCCGCAGCCCCAGCTTTCGTTACCTACACCGAGATATTTGAGCCTCCATGGTTTTTCGCGTCCGTTCTGTTTGCGGAGGTTTGCCATAGGACCCTCTTCCGCTGTGATATACTCCACCCATTTGGCGAGTTCCTCAAC
>CAMWMW010000006.1 GCA_947175455.1 uncultured Porphyromonadaceae bacterium
GACTTCTTGTCATCTTAGTTTCTTGAACTAATCAACCTATATATTAACCCAATTAAACCAACAAAACAATGAAAAAGATTCTTTTGATTCTAACCATTCTGCTCATGGGAGCAAGCGCAGTGACAGCACAAATCCGCTACAAAGGTTATGTTGAAACATCAGGAGGCGCATTTATTCCAAGCAACTATTACGGCACAGGTGGCATGGTAGGCATTTCTACAAGCCATGGAGTGGAATTATTCCAAGGTCTTTTTGTCGGAGCAGGTTTCGATCTCAATTATGTAACCTTTACCGAGCCTTCAAGTCGTAGTAGCAGTTATGGTGACGAATCAGATTATTCTGCTGAATTAGCCTTCTTTGCCGAGGGTCGATACAACTTTCTGCGAGGTCGTCGGGTATCTCCTTTCGTCGGCATGCGTATCGGCGGGGGATTTGAAGGAGTTGAAGAGCAGGGATGTTTTTATTTTTCTCCCGCAGTGGGCGTGACTATCAATATCACAAAAAGATTTGGCCTGGACGCAAGCTTAGGCTACAGTCTATGGAGTGGAAAAGGGGAAAGTCATGAAGATTTTTCCTATTATAATGACTTCAGTAAATCGTTCCATGGCATCGCTCTTCGCTTCGGTGTTCACTTCTGATTATTATAAATGAAGAAGACTATAATTCTCATATTGTCAATTGTCTTTAGCTGCGGCTTGGCTATGGCTAAAGATAATCCGCTTCGTCTTAAAAGCGGTTCGCTCACTCCCCTCAAAGGGAAAGGAGGCACGATACACTGCGTAATCGATTTCAGCAAGACCCGCGCCAACCGCAAACCTCTCGAACAATACATCCTTGAGGACTTCTACGGAGACATGGACACATTCCATCGTTACGAACCTGAAATGCTTCAATGGTTTTCCGAAAGATGGGATGATGACATCGAAAAAGGTCCCAAGTCCACTACATCTGAAAATGCAGATTTTCAGCTGAAAATAATAATCAAAACCCTGCAAATGGGTTCCAAATCCGGTTCAGGAGGCTCTTCTATAAGTGGATATGCCGAATTTTATAAAACCGGTGATGCAGAACCTTTTGCAGTCGTAGAGATTCTGAAAATGAACGGCACCATCATGGGGACTCCCGTGCCAAGCTACCCGGGACTCAAACAATGCCTGAGTGATCTTGCCGAATATCTCTGCGATCTTATTTATCACTTTAAATAATAAAATTATGAAAAAGATTTTCATGCTCTTGGCTGCGGTTCTCGTTTCTATGACCGCATGGGCAGACGCCGAAGTAAAAGACGGCAACCTTGCACCCCTCAAAAACGCTGACGCTCGCGTTCTCATCACTTGGGATTACTCCAAGATGACAATCGAAGATAAAGCTCCTGCCGAATTCCTCAAAGAGAAAGGTCCGGATTGGGAGAAGGATTATCCTGCAGAGGTATCTGCTGGAGAAGCGGCTTTCGATGTGCTTTTCAACAAGAAAGATAAGAAATATGCCCAGATCACCGATGATGATGAGGCTGCCCAATATGAATTCATCATTCATGTTGACAAATTTCATTATGGCTCACTCGGTGCAGCTATCGCATTTGGCGGTTTCGCCCGTGGAGCGCACATTGAGGGCACAGTTGAGGTTATAAAACTCGCTGACAAATCAAAAATCGCATCCATTCAGTTCGAGTGCTCTGGCTCAGCTGCCTACAGCAACGAGGCTCGCCGTGTGCTCGCATATCAGGATCTCGCCAAAGACCTTGCCAAACTCATTGGCAAAGCCAAAGCTAAATAAAGGCATACACAATGAATTTATTCCCGACGTTAAAGGATAAATACACCAAGGAAACGATGAACGCCCGCGAGGCTCAACGCCTCGCGGAGTTCATTGCTTTCGGTCCTGTCATCTTCCAGACCGCCCGCATAATGCTATCTACCGGAATTATGGATATGCTGCGAGATAGCGATAAGGGCATGACAATAGAAGAAGTGGCAGACAAAGCAGACCTTTCGGTGTATGCAGCAAAATGTCTTCTGGAGGCATCGCTTTGTATCGGAATCGTCCTTGTTGATGACACGACCGACAGATTCCGTATTTCAAAAACAGGATGGTTTCTGCTCAATGACCCGGCGACAAGAGTAAATATCAATTTCAACCATGATGTGAATTATCTCGGCTGGTTCAGTCTTGAGGAGGCTCTTAAGGAAGGGAAACCCGCAGGACTCAAGACTCTCGGCGACTGGACCACTGTATACGAAGGTTTGTCTTCGCTTCCTCCGCACATCAGAAAAAGCTGGTTCGATTTCGACCATTTCTACTCCGACAATTCTTTCGACCAGGCTCTTGACATCGTGTTTTCAGACAAACCGCGCACGCTTCTTGATGTCGGGGGCAATACCGGCAGATGGGCGCTGCGTTGCGTAGCTCATGATCCCGAGGTAAAAGTCACAATACTTGACCTGCCGCAACAGATAGGTCTTATGAAAGAAAACATAGCCGGGAAGACGGGGGCGGAACGTATCGACGGTCTTGGTGCCGATCTCCTTGACGAATCAGCGGAAATGCCTGCCGACAGAAAATTTGACGCCGTATGGATGAGTCAGTTTCTCGACTGCTTCAGCGAAGACCAGATTGTCAGTATTCTGAAGCGTGCAGCCAAAGTGATGGATTCCGATTCACGGCTCTATATAATGGAGACCCTTTGGGATCGCCAGAGATTCGAGCCTGCCGCACTTTGCCTTACTCTGACAAGTCTCTACTTCACGGCGATAGCAAACGGCAACAGCAAGATGTATCATTCGGAAGATCTGATACGTCTTGTCAATGAGGCGGGTATGGAAATTGAATCCATACATGACGGACTCGGACAAGGGCACAGCATTCTCATATGTAAAACAAGATGATAAAATCTGCGTTAAGTATAAACACACTTTAGTATAAACACATAATACAATAAAATGAATCGCACGGAAATTGAAAATAAAGTACGCGACTTTCTGATAGAAGATCTGGAGGTGGATGAGGAAAAAATCTATCCCGACGCCCGCCTTAAAGAGGACATGGGCATTGACAGTCTCGACTTCGTGGACATTGTGGTGATAGTAGAAAAGAATTTCGGTTTCAAGATCAAACCCGAAGAGATGGCAGGGGTTGCGACTCTCGATGATTTCTACAGCTATATAGAAAGTAAAGTTGGCTGAACTGAGACATGACAAATGGGCCGGGACTACCTACGGCAACGGGTGGATGCACCGCTGGCTTATCAGATTCCTGAAAGCCGCAGATGTGCGTCTGCTCTATGCTTTCGTATTCTTGTTCGTAATCCCGCCCACTATGATTGTCAACTCCAAGGCGCGCAATGCCATATATGGCTTCTATCGCAAGGGGATGAATCTCGGCAAGGCGAGAGCCGCCTGGATGACATATAAAAACCACTGCGCGTTCTCACAGGTCGTAATCGACAGGTTTGCCATGTATGCCGGAAAAAAATTCCGTATCAAAGTGGAAGGGTATGAGCTTTTCAAAGGGCTATGCGAAGATCCGGAGGGTTTTATCCAGCTCAGTTCGCACATCGGAAACTATGAGATAGCCGGATATTCCCTGCCGACCGAGGAGAAACGTTTCAACGCACTGGTGTTCGGAGGGGAGAAAGAAAGCGTGATGACCAACCGCAACAGGCTCTTCGAGGGAAACAACATCCGCATGATAGCCATGCAGCCGGACATGTCACACCTCTTTGAGATCAACAAAGTTCTGGCAGACGGCGAAATACTCAGCATGCCGGCAGACAGGGTTTTCGGCTCGCAAAAGAATTTCTGCATTCCGTTTCTCGGCTCGGACGCGAGATTCCCTCAGGGACCGTTTCTTCTGGCAGCCGTCAGAGATGTTCCGATGCTCTTCGTTTCAGTAATGAAGACCGGAGCAAAAGAGTACACGGCAAAAGTGAGAAGAATAGGTGAAAATGCTGAAAAATCTGGCAGGCAACGTGCGGAGGAGTTAGCCCGGGAATATGTGGCTATGCTTGAAGAGAGTGTCAGCGCGCACCCCGCGCAATGGTATAACTATTTTGACTTCTGGAGAGACTGATGCAAATTGAAGAGATCGACATACACGAACTGCTTCCCCAGCAAGAACCCTTTGTAATGGTCGGCAGACTCATCGGCTTCGATGACAAAGAGACGGTCACGGCAACAATGGTCACTGAAGAAAACATATTCGTAAACAACGGAGTATTTACCGAATCCGGGATAATAGAGAACATTGCCCAGACATGCGCCGCGCGCATAGGCTACATCAACAAATACATCCTCAGGAAAGGCATTCAGCTCGGTTTTATCGGTGCCGTAAGAAACCTGTCAATAACCCGTCTTCCCGTAACTGGTGAAGAAATACGCACTTCAATACGCGTGCTTGAAGAGATATTCGGCATGACTCTGATAAGTGCGGAAGTAAAAACCGGAGACGAGACTGTCGCGACAGCCGAGATGAAAATAGCAATTAGCGACACCATCGCCGACAAAACTTTATGACGTCATGAACAGACTTAGCGCGTCACATAAATTCGACATCAGATTCAGCGAGGTTGATTCAATGAACATCGTATGGCACGGCTCATACACCCTCTATTTCGAAGATGCCAGAGAAGCGTTCGGCAAGAAATACGGACTGGGATATATGACAATATTCTCCAACGGATATTTTGCTCCCCTTGTGGAACTTTCTTTCAAATATAAGAAGCCTCTCGCGTACGGCATGAAACCTTCTGTTGTCATAACTTATGTGCCGACGGAAGCCGCAAAGATTGTTTTCGACTACCTGATTGTGGATGACAACGACGGTTCGGTCATTGCCACCGGACATTCAGTACAGGTGTTTATGGACAAGGATTATCAACTCGTGTGGGAGAATCCCGAATTCTACCGCGAATGGAAAGAGAAATGGAAGGTTCTATGATTGCATGCATCGCCGACAACATAATCTCACCGATGGGACTGACGACTGAAGAAAACTTTTCGTCAGTTTCAAACGGCATGAGCATGCTCCGGATTCATGAAGACACATTCGGTCTGCCGGAAGCATTCTGCGCCTCTATGCTTGACCGGAAACTGATTTCCGACTTGTTCGCCGACCATGCGCTATCTGACAACGGGTATTCTCTTTTTGAGAAACTATGCATCCTTTCCGCCACAGACGCCATATCGTCATGTGCTCTCCAGGCAGAAAGCGAAGATGTCATATTCGTCATCTCGACGACAAAGGGAAACGTCGACATGCTTGGGACAGATGCCGACTATCCCGGATGCCGACTCGCGGTGTCCGCGGAAAAGATAGCCGGATATTTCGGCAACACCAACACTCCTGTCGTGACATCCAACGCCTGCGTCTCGGGAGTCTGCGCGCAGATTGCCGCGATACGTCTGCTTCTTGGCGGGAAATACCGTTATGCCGTTGTTATCGGCTGCGACGTGCTCTCAAGATTCATAATTTCAGGATTCCAGTCTTTCAAGGCACTGAGTCCCGAGCCATGCAGACCGTTTGACATAGACCGCACAGGACTGAATCTTGGCGAGGCTGCCGGAACCATGATTCTGGAAAATATCGGGAGAACGGAATTTCCCGGTAATGGATGTTTATGGGAATTTGCCGCCTGTTCCAATCATAACGACGCAAACCACATATCGGGACCTTCCCGCACAGGCGAAGGTGCATTCCGCGTGCTTAAGGACATTCTGGGAAAGACAGACCGTGATGACATCGCTTTTGTCAATCTTCACGGCACTGCCACACCATACAACGACGAGATGGAATCAATCGCGCTTCATCGTGCAGGACTCGAAGACTTGCCAGCAAACGGATTCAAAGGATACTACGGGCATACGCTGGGTGCGGCAGGAATAATCGAGACCATACTCTCCATGAAAGCCATCGAGGCAGGAATCATACCCGCCACAAAGGGATATGGCGCAAAAGGAACATCCTACAGCATATCCGCATCCGCCTCCTCAAGAGTAACGGACAAGAACACTTTCATAAAAATACTGTCGGGCTTCGGAGGTTCAAATGCAGGAATAGCTTACCGTAGACGGGATGTCCCGCTCTGCGCGACATTCAGGAAAGGGGGTGAGGCATGAATACTGTTTCTCATGTCATAATAACCCCGGAGGAAACTCTTCTCGACGGCAAATGCATCTTCAGGGGTTCGATAACAGGATTATACCGTGAATTTGCCGGAGACTATCCGAAATTCTTCAAGATGGACTCACTGTGCAGGTTAGGCTTCATGGCAGCGGAACTCCTTCTTAAGAACATTCCGGCACCAATAAGGGAAAATGCCGCGATTGTGCTTTTCAACCGCAACGGCTCTCTCATCACCGACAGAAACTACCAGAAGACTATCTCCGATGACAACTATTTCCCCAGCCCCGCGCTGTTCGTATACACACTGGCGAATATTGTCACAGGTGAGATAGCGATCCGTAACAAGATATACGGGGAATCCTCGTTTTACATTCTCGATGAATACAATGCGGCACAAATCGAAGATATATCCGCGTCCGTTTTCATCACATCATCGCCTTCTCTACTGCTCACCGGATGGGTCGACTATAATGACGAGACCGATTATCTCGCAGACATGAAACTGGTGACAGACAAGGAAACCGATTTACGATAACGCAGATAAAAACAGATATATAACAATATTATGAACGAACTTATAGATAAATTGAAGACACAGCTCATCGAGGCGCTTAACCTCGAAGACATGACCATCACGGATATCGATACGGAGGCACCCCTTTTCGGCTCCGGTCTCGGTCTTGATTCAATAGACGCGCTTGAGCTGATCGTTCTTCTCGAACGGGAATACGGCATAAAACTGACCAATCCCGCAGAAGGTAAGGAAATTTTCAGATCTGTGGCGACAATAGCAGATTACGTCAGCAAAAACCGCACGAAATGAAGATATTCGTCACCGGCACAGGTATCATATCGGCATTGGGCACAGGCACCGAAGCGACACTGCAATCCCTTCTGTCAGGAGAAAGCGGCATAGATGTCATACGCCATCTTTCCACCGGACACAAGGAGTTTCCTGCAGGGGAAGTGGCTTTGTCAAATGAGGATATTGCCGGAATGCTGGGTGTCGGATATCCGGAAAACGGTCTGCGCACGGTGTTGCTGGGAATAACCGCCGCACGAGAGGCTGTATCTTCGGCATCTCTTGCAGATACCGACCTTAAAGACGCGGCATTTGTCAGCGGCACAACAGTCGGAGGCATGGACAAGACCGAGAAATATTTCAAATCCGCTTTCGATGCCGAATCCAAGACCGAAGACAGTCTTGAACTGAAATACAACGACTGCGGATATTCCTCCGCGATGATTGCGGACAATACCGGATGCTTCGGCATGGTGACAACCACTTCCACGGCGTGCTCGTCTGCGGCAAACGCGATCATTTTCGGGGCAAACCTGATAAAATCGGGGGTGACGGATATTGTAGTGGCGGGAGGGGCTGAAGCTCTGACAAAATTCCACCTTAACGGTTTCAACACACTGATGATTCTCGACATGGATACGTGCCGTCCGTTCGACCGCGACCGTGCCGGAATAAATCTCGGAGAAGGAGCCGCATACATTGTGCTTGAAAGCGAGGAATCCGTAAAAAGGAGAAACGTGCGCCCTGTCGCGGAACTTAGCGGCTATGCCAACACATGCGATGCCTTCCACCAGACTGCGACATCGGAAAACGGAGAGGGCGCATATCTCGCCATGCGTAAGGCGATGGACATGGCAAGACTGAGTCCCGGTGACATCGACTACGTAAACGCACACGGCACCGGGACACCCAACAACGATGCGTCAGAGCTGGCGGCGATGGAGAGAATATGGGGCACACAGATACCCGCTTTCTCTTCGACAAAGGCGTTCACAGGGCATACCACCAGCGCATCCGGTTCGATAGAGACAGTCATCTGCCTGCTTGCCATGCAACATGGTTTCATACCGCCCAACCTCGGTTGGCGAATCCCCATAAACGAAGGGGGGATTCCCATTACAGGCACTGACAAGCGAAAGGACATAAGAAACATCATCAATAACTCATTCGGCTTCGGAGGGAACGACTCTTCTCTGATTTTCTCAAAATGTCAGTTACATTAACATGAATAAAGAGACCCGCTGTTTTGTATTGTCCATGGCACAAGTGTCATGTCAGAAACCGCTTTGCGACGAGTGGATTGACAATCCGTGTGAATATACGGATTATTTTGTCCGCGCCCAAGAGCCTGACACCCGGAGTCTTATACCTCCCTCGGAGGCAAGACGGATGAGCCGGATTCTCAAACGTGCGGTGGCTACATCCATCACAGCGCTGAACGAGTCCGGCATTTCTCACCCGGATGCGATTATAACGGGAACAGGAACCGGGTGTATGGAAAATTCCGAAAAGTTTCTTATAGATTTGTGCCGATATGGAGAAAATTGCCTGAAACCCACTTTGTTCATGCAGTCAACCCATAACACTATAAGTTCTCTTATAGCGATAATCCTGAAATGCCATGGCTACAACAACACCTATTCCCACATGGGAATTTCGTTTGAAAGCGCGTTGCTTGACGCATGGCTACAGATAAAGAACGGCATGATACGCAACGCCTTGACAGGCGCACACGATGAAGTCACCCCATTCATGGCGCTTGTAATGGAGCGTACCCATCCGGAATTCTCATTCATTTCAGAAACTTCCATGTCAGCAATGCTGTCATCGGGAAACGATTACACCTCCGCCTGCGAGATCAAAGACATAAGACTCCTCCACAAGCCGGATATGAAGAAACTTGCCGCACTGCTCAATGAAGATACAGATCCGGTGCTCATGCTCGGCATAAACGGGAACCCTCTTAACGATGCTCCCTATCTGGAACTTCTTGGAAATCTTGACTACTCTCCCTCTACGGAGCAGTATAAAAAAACGTTCGGAGACAACTTCTCGTCATCGGCAATGGCATTCTACAAAGGTGTGAGAATCCTTGAGAACTGTGGTGATGACAAAACCGGACGGATAACACTAATTAACCATTCCGAAGACTCGGAATGGTCAGTCATCCGGCTTCAGCGGCAACCGGGAGAAATCGTTAAAAAATAAAGTCAACGGACATGTGGCAACTCATAGGATTATCGGTCATTCAAAGTGCAATGCTGTCGCTGGGGCAGCTTACACTCAAACTTGCCCTGGCAAGAATGCCGGCATTCGCCTGGACAACCTCGTTCTGGGGAGAAATGCTTACCAACTGGTGGTTTCTTGCAAGCGGCATTCTTTTCGGCGGAGCTTCGCTGCTCTGGATGTATATCCTGAAACATTATCCGTTGAGCATGGCTTACCCTATGGCAAGCATCAGCTATGTGATAGCTCTGGTTTTTGCCGCTGTTTTCCTTCATGAGACCATAGCCTGGAACAGATGGCTCGGTGTAGCTCTGATAATGACTGGATGTTTCTTTGCAGCCGGCTGACAGACAGGACCACATCTAATAAAACATTGACCAAGAAATGAAAAGATTAATAATGATATTACTGACAACGGCGATATGTCTCGCGGCTGTCAACGCGGCTCCTCTTTCCGAACGGCAACAGAAAGAGATAGCAGCAAAAATAAACAAGACAGCGTCAGGACTGAAGTCCATGAGCTGCACTTTCTCACAGACCAAACATCTGTCGCTTCTGAGTGACAGGCTGGTCTCCGAAGGAAAGATGAGCTACAGACAACCCGACAGACTGCGCTGGGAATACACGTCCCCCTACAGATACCTATTCATTTTCAACGGAACAAAGGTATATGTAGGCAATGACCAACGGAAGGATGTGATAGATACGGGAAGCAACCGGATTTTCAAAGAGGTGGCAAGGATAATGATGAATACCGTGACAGGCAAGGCATTGTCTGACATTTCTGAATTCACGACATCAGTCTCCGACGGCAATGCAGTCTGGATTGTCACTCTAATTCCCAAAAAGAAAGAATTGAAAAAGATGTTTGCAAAGATCACTCTTTCATTTTCTAAAAGCGATCTCATGATTTCCGAAATCAACATTTTCGAAAAAAACAATGACCGCACTGAAATCAGACTCAAAAACATAAAAAAGAATATAACACTGAATGAGAGCCTTTTTACTATTCCTGCTAAGTAGTGTATCCGTTCTATTGCCGGGTACCGCATATTCAGGCGTCCGGTGTGACACAGACCGGTTTTCTTTCAGCATCTCTATGCCCAAAGGCTATCTTTCAGGCGTGTTGATAACAAATGAATCGGATGACTCCATCAATGGATGCATGATAAACGAATTCGGCATATCCGCAGTTGACTTCACATATTCCAAACGGAACGGGAAGCTCAGGCTTGTCAGCGTCATCAGTTTTCTTGACAAATGGCATATCAGAAAAATGCTTGGAAATGACCTCAGATTCTGCCTCCGGATATTGAAAGGTCTCCCTGCCGGCAGGAACGGCAAATATCAGGTAAGCACAAATGACAACCACATCACGGTTGTCAACTTGCGCAGAAAAATCAGCTATTCGTTCACCCCCTTAGAAACAACTTCTGGAAATGACACTGAATGACAATTTATATAAAATAATCTCGTCAGACACAAGCGAAAGATCATTCAGGCTGGAACTGATTCCGGACTGCACGATTTACAAAGCGCATTTCCCTAGCAAACCGGTTACTCCCGGAGTGTGCGTCATACAGATAGCTTCAGAACTCTTGTCATTGCTGATGAATAAGGAATTGGCACTGACAACTGTATCTAACGCCAAATTCCTGTCCGTCATAAATCCGCTTGAGACAAAAAACATAACCTGCACTTTCAGAAAAATATCCGAAGGATCCGACAACTCCATAAATGTGTCAGCGACAATAACGGAAAAAGACACGGTCTTCTCGAAACTTTCCCTAATATACCGCCATAAATGAATCTTCCCGACAGAAACACGCTGATTGAAACAATGCGCAGACATAAAATCTGCGTGCTTGTGCCGACATACAACAATGCCGGTACAATCCGTGATGTGATTGCCGGAATACTGGATTTCTGCGCGGATATAATAGTGGTCAATGACGGGAGCACCGATGAAACGAAGTGTATTCTTGAATCTTTCAATGATTCGGTAAACATAATCACACATTCTGAAAACAAAGGCAAAGGACACGCGCTCAGGTCAGGATTCAGGGAGGCGGCGAGACTTGGATACGAATATGCGATAACCATCGATTCCGACGGGCAGCATTATCCGGAGGATATCCCCTCTTTCGTCAGGGCAATAGTGGAAAATCCGGGAGCTTTGATAATCGGAGAGCGGAATCTCTCGAACGTAGACATAAACGGAAAGAGTTCTTTTGCCAACAAATTCTCCAACTTCTGGTTCCATATGCAGACAGGACGCAGGCTTAAGGACACACAGACCGGCTTCAGGGCCTATCCCCTCCGTAAGCTTCACGGCATGTCACTCCTTACAAGCAGATATGAGGCGGAGCTGGAACTTCTCGTATTCGCATCATGGCATGGCACAAGGATAATCCCGATTCCGATCGCGGTCTACTACCCTCCCCAATCCGAAAGGGTGTCGCATTTCAGACCCGCGCTTGACTTTACACGCATAAGCATACTGAACACCATTCTTTGTTTTGCGGCAATACTGTACGGAATCCCGGCACGCTTATACAATTCATTCGCACAACGCCGGATTTTCAATAAAGAGTTCAGACTGTTCACACGCAAGCGAGGCGAAAAGCTCGATGCAGCCCTCACCCTCGGCAGAATCTTCAGGTCAATCTACGGATTCTCCTTCTTCGCGTTTATGGCGACTGCGGTCTTCTCCCCTTTAGCATCTATATATTTCCTTAAAGGGAAGAATTCCGACCGGAAAAAACTTCGTTTCCACAAAATGTTAAGATGGGGATGCGAACTTATAACCCGTAATTATCCCGGAGCCGGAACAACTTATGAAAACACATCGAATGAGGATTTCAACCGACCGGCACTGGTCATATGCAACCACCAGTCACATCTTGACCTGCCGCTGCTTATCGCCATGCATCCGAAACTTGTGTTTCTGACAAACGACTGGGTATGGAACAGTCCTGTTTTCGGCAACATCATACATCATGCGGATTTCCTGCCTGTATCGGAAGGAATAGAAAAAATAATGCCCAGACTCAGGAAACTGAAAGAGAACGGCTATTCGATTGTGATTTTCCCGGAAGGCACCCGTTCTCCCGACAGCCGTGTGATGCGTTTCCATCAGGGCGCGTTTCTGCTTGCAAAAGAACTGGATCTTGACATTCTGCCCCTGGTCTTGCACGGAGCGGGACATTTCCTGCCTAAGGGCAGCTTTCTGTTCCGCAAAGGAAAACTTACGCTCCGCATAATGCAACGCACAGAAAACAGGGAACTTGAGGAACTCCCCTTCCGTAAACAAGCCTCATATTTCCGTAGCCTGATACGAAACGAATATGACAGGCTTGTCTGTGAAAATGAAAATGCCGAATACTTCCGGAGTCTTGTGCTCTACAAATACGCTTACCGCGGATGGAGAACTGTCAGCAGATGCAAAAAAGAACTTAAAAAGGCATTTGACAATGCCGATG
>CAMWMW010000007.1 GCA_947175455.1 uncultured Porphyromonadaceae bacterium
AAAAAGTATTATGGAAAACACGAGAATGCGGCTGGTTGCGAAACCGGCCGCATTCTCGTTATTGAGGTGAAGTGTAAATTGTGTCGAGAGCTTTAACGGTTACCTTGATATTCAGGAAAGTAGAAGTCAATCCGTGATGGAGGCAGGCAGGACAGGCATCGCGCCGTGTTGCGTGCAGACAAAGGCGGAGGTAGCCACAGCCTTGTGATGAGCCTCGGGCACGCTCTTCCCTTTGAGAATGCTGGCGATGAATGCTGCCGTGAAGGAATCACCGGCGCCCACGGTGTCGGCGACTTCAACCTTGGGAGTCGGCAGGAATGAGACTTCTCCCGGAGTGAAGACATAGCTTCCGTTGATTCCGCAGGTCAGAATCAGCATCTTCAGATTGTATTTGCCGAGCAGAATCCAGCATTTGTCCTGAAGGTCGATTCCAGGATAACCGAACATGCGGCTCACCGTTACTAATTCTTCGTCGTTGATTTTAAGTATGTTGCACGCTTTCATGGAACTGCACAGGATTTCTTTGTTGTAAAATCCCTGACGCAGGTTGACATCAAAAACTATCAGCGGGTTATTTTCCTTGGGAATCGCCTGAAGGAACTCGTTGATCGTTGTGCGTGAAACCACGTTGCGCTGTGCAAGCGAACCGAAGCAGAACGCCTTGGTGTCAGCCGCGATAGCTTTCAGTTCGTCGGTTGCGGGGATGTTGTCCCATGCCACGTTCTCCTTTATCTCGTATTGGGGAACGCCCGCCTCGTCAAGTTCAACCTGTACCGTTCCGGTAGGGTAGGGTACTGTGTCAAGATGATATCTTACGTTTTTGGAATTGAAGTTTTCCACCAGTTCCTTGCCGAGAGCGTCATCGCCGATAGCGCTTATCGCGAGGCTCGGAAGACCGAACTGTGAAACGTGGTACGCGAAGTTGGCAGGAGCGCCTCCGATTTTTTTACCATCAGGAAGAACATCCCACAGGGCTTCTCCCATACCGATTACCAAGTCTTTCATGTCAAAATTTTTAATTTGTTTCATTGAAAAAGTTTATTGTCATAAGCAGGTGTCGAAATCCGGATAGTAAACACATTGCAAACACGACACCTCTTATTTATTAAGCTTCTTTTTTGATTTTTATTGTGTAGCAGAGGATATAAATTACCCCTGCGGTCATTACTGCCACAGCCCCGAGCTGCCCTGCGGCATCTGCCGCGTAACCCATTGCAAGAGGAAACACAGTTCCGCCGAAGAGTCCCATGATCATGAGTCCCGAGACTTCGTTCTTCTCATTCGGAGCATAGAACAGAGCCTGAGAGAACACGATGGAGAACACGTTGGAGTTGCCGTATCCTACAAGCGCGATGCCTGCATACAGCGCGGTCAGGGAGTGGGCGCTGAAAAGTAAAATCATCGAAGCCAGCATCATCAGTCCGCTGATGGCGAGGAAAACTTTCGGACGCATCACACGCAGAATGAACGCGCCGGTGAAGCAACCTATCGTGCGGAATATGAAGTAAACGCCGGTGGCGAAAGCGGCGTCCTCAAGCGAGAAACCGAGACGTTCCATTATGATCATGGGAGCGTAAGTGTTTGTGCCGACATCGATGCCCACATGACACATGATGCCCAGGAAGCAAAGGAGTATGAAGGGGCGTCCGAGCAGCTTTACGCATTCCTTAATTCCGGAAGCCTTGTCAGGACGTTCCTCACGAATAGGAGTCGCTCCAAGAGCGGTGATTGCCAGCGCGCTCACAATGGCATATATGAGAAAAAGCACTCTCCACGACAGCCCGAACGTAGGCATAAGCGTTGTGGCTCCCCATGTCGCGATTATAGGGGCGAGGAAAGAAGCTATCGCTTTGACGAACTGACCGAATGTCAGGGCGGATGCAAGCTTGTTGCCGCTTATGAGGTTGGTCACCAGAGGGTTGAGAGATGTCTGCATTACGGCGTTGCCGATTCCAAGCAGCGAGAATGAGATAAGCATCACCGCATACGAATCGCCGAAGACAGGTATTATAAGAGACACTGCCGTTATGACCAGCGACACCAGAACGGTGTTCTTTCTGCCGATTCGGTTCATCAGAATGCCGGTAGGCACCGAGAAGATAAGAAACCAGAAAAACACAAGTGAAGGAAAGAGACTCGCCTCGGAAACAGAGAGGTTAAGGTCGTTTCTTACGAAATTAGTGGCAGTGCCCACAAGGTCTACAAAGCCCATCGAGAAGAAGCAGAGCATTACTGGTATGAATTGCATAAGAGGACTTTTAGCTGTAGTTGCCGCCGGATTTGAATTATTCATTGTTCGCAGGAATGTTATTTAAGGTTCAGTGAATAGACTTTAAGATTGGAGATATTTCCCTTTCCTCCCTCCGCGCTTACAGAAAGAGTGGTGTAAGGTTTTTTTGGGAAAACAAGGTTTGTTATGGCGATGCGACCATCGTTGCCGAATACCTCGATGCTCGAAGTGTCGACGAATACGCGCAGACTCAGCGTAGATTCCGTGTCGAGCACGGGAGCTGTGGTTACAGAGGCGAAATCCTGACTGAAATCCGTGATGCCGCTTTTGGTTCTGTCTACCGAGAATGTATTCGCGGCAGTGTCATACCACATGTTGACGCATTCTCCATCTTTGTTTGAGAGGGTAAGGAGTATTTTAGATGCTCTTCCTTTGTTCATGTCGAGCGTGATCTCGCAGGCTCCGCTGTTTGATTCAGGAAGTGCGAAGGATTTCTTTTTGCTTGATACCGACAGTCTTTGGGCTTCGGTGAATGTCTTCCCTCTCAGTCCCAGCATCTCTTGAGCAACACCGCAGGAGGCATATGTCTCTCCGTCAAGACCTTCGAAAAGTCTTATTTCGCGGGGAAGAGTATTGGCACTGCGGAACTGCATCGTCGGCACTTCGGCGGCATATTGCCAGTTGCTCATCCAGCCTATTGCCACACGTCGTCCGTCGGGAACATCGCTCCAGCTTACAAGAGCATAATTGTCTTTGCCATAGTCAAGCCATTTGGTGGCGACGTTACCGTTCTTATCGGTATCAGCCTTGAATGTCTTGCCATCGAAATCTCCTGTGAAATACTGCACCGCGCTTCCGCCGAAGGGCCCTCCGGGGTTGATATTGCAGATAAGCATCCATTTCTCTTTGTCGGTGCCATCAACCTTGAGCCGGAAAAGATCCGGACATTCCCATACGCCACCCTGCGCGCCAAGTCCCTTGCCAAAGGAACCCTGAAGAGTCCATTGTTTCATATCCGGGGATGTGAAGAAAAGCATCTCGTGTTCAAGAGCGTGCGCGAGCACCAGAATCCATTGCTTCTTGTCATTGTCCCAGAACATATTGGGGTCTCTTGCCTCGGTTTCCATTGTTATAACCGGGTTGGCGGGATAAATGTCGTATGTCAGGCCGTTGTCATGACTGACGGCGAGACTCTGCATCTGGCTCACACCGGCAGACGTATACATGGCAACTACTGCATCTTTGCCGAATCCTGCGCTGCCGGTGCGGTCGATGGCGCTGCTTCCGCTGAAAACCATGCCCAGACCGTTGGGTATTATTGCCGCAGGGTGATGTTCCCAATGTATCAGGTCAGTGGAGGTTGAGCTGCCCCAGGTCATATTCTGCCATTTGGATCCGTAAGGATTCCATTGATAGCACAGGTGCCACACTCCGTCTTTATAGAACATTCCGTTGGGGTCGTTCATCCATCCCCATTCCGGAGTGTGGTGATATAACGGACGGTATTTCTCCTTGTTTGCACAAACGATTGTGTCTGACAAAGAGAAGTTGCTCCAGCAGGCATCCTGCTTCGCTTCGCGAACCGATGCACGCCCCTGCGGCGATACAATGTCGAGAACCACGTCTTTGCCATCGAAGGGTGACAGATCGAAAGGCACGGTGTAATCCACTTTAGTCTTGGCGAGTCTGACGGCAAAAGAGCGTTCGATATTTCCGTTGACAAGAACGTTGACTTTTGCATCCTCGTTCGAATCCTGCACAGGAAGCATAAGATACCTGTTGGCTCCCTTCACCCGCACAAGCGTATTGTTTGTGCCGAGATAGTCTATCCGGATGTCGGATGCGCCTGCCGGTATGGAAAGCGCGATGGCTGCCGCCGTCATGGTGTTTTTAAGGATGTTGTTCATTTTTTTGTTGTTTTGTACTTTTGTTCACAATCTTTTATTACCTATGAGTTTTCACATGCAGTATAAAGGATGCGCTTATAATATTTGTTTCAAATGTGTCGCAAAGATATTGTTCTGATTTCTGTAATGCAATAATTAAAAGAGCAATCGGTATGAATTTTGTTGCATAAGCTTGTTTTTTTATTGCCTATGCACGTTTTTTTGTAACTTAGCGTGTCGGCATACGTTTTCTGATTTTGAGGAGTGACAATATTTTATTAATTTCGGATTCGGAAGGTGTGTCCCTTTTAAATTAACCGATATTCCATGAAAACGAGACTGACATTGATTTATATCATAGGTATTATATTGACCGCAGGATTGATTCTGGTATCCTGTGGTGAGGAGAAGAAGGAATACCGCATAGGTGTGTCGCAATGCAGCAACGACGACTGGCGCAACAAGATGAACGAAGAGATAGAGCGGGAGATACTTGTTCATCCCGAGGCTTCTGTCGAAATACGTTCCGCCGAAGACAGCAACGCGAAGCAGATTGCCGACATCCGGTATTTTGCTCAGAACGGATTCGATATCATCATAGTAGCTCCCAACGAGGCTGATGCCATAACACCGGTAATCGACAGTGTTTACCGAAGGGGTATCCCGGTAGTGGTTTTTGACAGGAATGTCAACGGACATTGTTACACCGCCTTCCAGGGTGCTGACAACGAGAAGGTCGGGGCTCTGGCGGCGCGTTATGCCTCGCATCTCATGGGTGGCAAAGGGTCGGTTCTGGAACTCTACGGTCTCAAAGGCTCCACGCCTGCCATCAGCCGGCATGAAGGTTTCAGAAAAGAGCTTGAGAGTCACCCCGGCATAAGGATTGAGGCAAGTGCCTACGGTAACTGGAATTATGAAGACGCATTGCGCCTTGCGGATTCGTTATTGTCTGTTTATCCGTATATTGATTGCATATACGCTCATAACGACCGTATGGCTATAGCCGCCTCAGATGCCGCGCGTAACCGTAAACTTGATCCATATATCATAGGTATAGATGCGGCTCCCGAGATAGGAATGAAGGCTGTACGCGATTCCGTAATCGATGCCACTTTTCTTTATCCTACCGAGGGGTACCGTCTTGTAAAGACTGCTCTTGCCATTCTTAAAGGAGAGCCTTATGATTCAGTGGCGAAGCTTCCCATTCCTTCAGCCGTGGATCTGAGCAATGCTGATATACTGTTGATTCAGAACGAATCACTGAAAGAGGAGACCTCCAAGATGAAGAGTCTCAAATCGGAAATCGACCAATACTGGGACAGGCATTCGGCGCAGACAACGCTGTTTTACGTAAGCATCGCTTTTGTAGTCATGCTTTGTGTGTTGCTTTTCTTCATACTCAGGGCATTCTGGCTTCGCAAAGGATATCAGGAAACCTTGCTGCGTAAAAACGAGCAACTCGCATCGCAACATGAGGAGCAGAAAAGACTCAACACCCGGCTGGAGGAAGCCACTCGCTCCAAACTGATGTTTTTTACCAATGTCTCCCACGACCTGCGCACGCCACTCACTCTTATCGCCGAGCCGGTAGAACAACTTGCCGGAGCGGGGAATCTGACTCCCTCCCAGAAAACGCTTATGCATATCGCCGATAAGAATGTAAGGATTCTGAAACGGCTTCTGAATCAGATTCTTGACTTTCGCGCATATGAAAACGGAAAGCTGGATGTGAATCTTACGGAAACAGACTTCGGCGCGCTTGCAAAAGATTGGGTGGAGGCTTTCAGCAATGTCGCACGCAGTCGCGACATAAAGCTTGATATTAAAATCGAAGATGCTGACCTGCGTCTGGCAGTTGATGAGGAGAAGATGGGAAGGGTGGTGTATAATCTGATGTCCAACGCATTGAAATACACTCCGGTCAACGGTTCTGTCTGCTTTTCGTGTGGACGTGAAGGGAATAAGATATTTTTCTCAGTACGCGACAATGGTCCGGGTATAAAAGAGGAAGACCGCAAGAGAATATTCGATCGTTTCTTTCAGGTGGATAGTGTCCATCCCAAGGGAAGCGGCATAGGTCTCTCGCTGACCAAAGCCTTTGTAGAGCTTCACGGAGGAGAGATCAATGTTGAGAGTGAAGTCGGGAAAGGCTCTGAATTCAAAGTCATTCTGCCGGTTGTCCATGTGGACATGAATACGGAATCTCCGGTTGTCGGAACGGATCGCGCCGCCATTGAGGCGGAACTCGCGGATATCGAGACTCAGGAGCGCGAGTTTTCGGAAGACAAGCCGGTTGTTCTTGTAATCGATGACAACGAGGACATACGTGTCATGCTTGAGGAATTGCTGTCGGATAAATACAATGTGGTCGGTGCCTCAAACGGCAAGGAGGGCATAAGATATGCAACGCGTTATGTGCCGGATCTTGTGGTCTGCGATGTCATGATGCCGGGAATGGACGGTCTTGAATGCTGCCGCAATATAAAAGAGGAGATCTCCACATCCCACATTCCGGTGCTGATGCTTACCGCCTGTTCAATGGATGAGCAGAAAGTCGCCGGTTATGAAAGCGGAGCCGACGGCTATATTTCTAAACCCTTTAGCCGCGCTGTGCTGAGGTCCCGCATCGAGAACTTGCTTGAGAACCGGCGTCGCATAAAAAACATCTGGGGCGCATCGCATGACCGCAATGAAGGAGACCTGTCGAAACCCGCAAGTGTGTCTGTAGAGCGGCGCACGGTGTCTACGGATGTGGAAAACGAGTTTTACGCCCGTTTTCTCAAACTGGTGGAGTCCCGGATGGGCGATGCTGATATGAATGTTGACCAGCTTGCCTCGGAAATGGGTCTCGGCCGTTCGCAGCTTTACCGCAAGATAAAGGCTCTGACCAATTATTCTCCGGTGGAGCTTATAAGGAATCTCCGGCTCAAGCGGGCGCGGCATCTGCTCACCACTACAGACCGCTCCATTTCCGAAATAGCATATGAGGTGGGATTCTCCACGCCGGCATATTTCTCTAAATGTTATCGTGAGGCTTACGGTGAGACTCCGACCGAGCTGCGGTCGCGGCTGTAGAACGACTCTGTGGATTATGGTGAGCATTCATGAGCCGCTATTAAAATTTATGCATATGTAATCATAATTCATGCTATGAATCAAATTTTATATCACGCACAACAAAAGTAATAACTTTGCCTGGACAGAGTGCGTAACTTTGCCGCAAATTATTAAAACCAATTAAAATTCATCATGAAAAAATCACTCCTGAGTGCCATGCTGCTTCTTATGGCAGTGTTTGCGGCACACGCACAGAACATCACTGTGCATGGAACGGTTCTCTCAAAGACGGATAACGAACCTCTTATCGGCGCTACCGTATTGTCGGAAGCTACAAAGAAGGGTGCTTCGACCGATCTTGACGGTACTTTTACGCTTACCGTTCCGGAAGGCTCAATGCTGACAGTGTCGTATGTCGGATTCAGACCGCAGTCTGTCAAAGCCGAAGAAAAACTCACAATCTATCTTTCCGAAGACACCGAACTTCTTGACGAAGTGGTGGTGATCGGATACCAGACAGTAAAGAAAGCCGACCTGACCGGTGCTGTTTCTGTAGTTTCCACAAAGTCGCTTGAGACAAGTGCGGATACAGACCCTATGCGCGCGCTTCAGGGAAAAGTGCCGGGCATGACCATCACGACCACAGGTGCTCCCTCGGGCAGCGGAACTGTAAGAATCCGTGGCATCGGTTCATTCAACGCATCGCAGGATCCATTGTTTATCATCGATGGCGTTCCTACAACCGCGACTCTGAATTCATTGAATATGAATGATATCGAGAGTATGCAGGTTTTAAAAGACGCGGCATCGGCATCGATCTATGGTTCAAGGGCGGCAAACGGAGTAATCATCATCACCACAAAGAGCGGAAAGAACGCCAACGGCAAGGTAAAGGTGTCGTTGTCTGCCAACCTGACAGCGCAGTTCTATTCTCCGCAGTCGAAAATGAAGCTGCTTGACACTTCCGGATATGCTACAGCCATGGCGCAGGCTGCCCTCAATGACGGAATCGACCCTGTGGGATATGCCGCAGGTTACGGACTGAACCTGTCGGCAAAAGAAGGTTATCCGATCCGCGCCTATAATCCCGCTACAGGACAGTATGTCGATTATATGGTAAACGGTCGATATGACGGTTATATAAATGCGAAGCGTACGATGCGTTTTTCTGACACCGACTGGCTTGACGAGATTTCCCGTACAGGTTTCTCGCAGAATTACGATGCTGCGGTTTCGACCTCCGGTGAGAAAGGGTCTTCATTCTTCTCCCTCGGCTATAAGAAAAACAGCGGTATATTGAAATATACCGATTTCGAGAATCTCTCTGCTCGAATAAACACATCCTACAATATAAGCAAAGTCGTTACGGTAGGGGAGAACTTCACACTCACCTATACAGACCAGGTCAACTGTGAACCACTGGAGAATGCCTTGAAAATGCCCTCTATCGTTCCGGTATTCGAGACAGACGGAATCACCTACGCCGGTCCTGTCGGAAACATGAGCGACCGTCAGAACCCCGTGCGTGAATTGGCATTCAACAAGGACAACGCTCTTAAGATATGGCGTCTGTTCGGCAACGCCTATGTCGACATAAAACCGTTCAAAGGCTTTCTGTTCCGTTCTAATTTCGGTCTCGACTATGACGCGGCGTTTATCCACTCCTACAGATATACGTTCCACAGCGATATCGTCAACAACGACACCAACGGAACCACACTCTCACAGGCAAACGATTCCAAATGGACCTGGACAAATACGGTCAACTATGACTTCACTGTAAAAAACGACCATAACTTCACTGTTCTCGGCGGTATCGAGCTGTTCCGCCAGAACAGAGTGGATTTCTCGGGCGAGAATCAGGATTATTCGATAGAGACTCCTGACTATATGTATCCGGATGCCGCGGTGGGTGTGGCAAAGTCCAAAGGTAACAGATCGGCATATTCCCTTATATCTTTCTTCGGCAAGGCTGATTACAACTGGAGAAATCTGTTGCTCGCTTCTTTCACCATCCGCTATGACGGCTCTTCGCGTTTCGGTAAGAACAACCGGTACGCAACATTCCCCGCAGCTACCCTTGGCTACAGAATTTCGGAGAATATCGACAAACCATGGCTTAACGATTTGAAAATCCGCGCATCATGGGGTAAGACAGGTAATCAGGCTATCGACAATAATGCCCGCTATTCCCTCTTTGTCTCCGATTATGGCAATGATCGTGTGACTTCAACCGCATATGACCTGCTGCTCCAGCAGAGTGGTATATTCCCCTCGGGATATTTTGCCAGCCAGACCGCCAACAACAATCTCAAATGGGAGAGCACTACGCAGTCAAATATCGGACTCGACTTCGCCTTCCTAAACAACCGCCTTTACGGAACATGGGATACCTACATCAAGGATGTCAAGGATATGCTTATCAGACCAGCCTACATCGGTTCGATGGGAGAAGGTGGCGCTTCATGGGTCAACGGTCCTTCTTTAAGAAACTGGGGTATGGAGTTTCTTGTGGGGTGGCGCGATGACCTCGCCTGCGGTTTCTCCTACAAGGCTTCTCTTAACTTCGATTTCTTCCGCAGCAAGGTTACATATCTACCAGTTACGGCTACCGGTTCATATGCCCACACTCCGACGCAGAATCTTGTGGAGGCGGCAAAACCTTACGGCTCGATTGTAGGTTATGTGTGGGACGGCATATTCCAGAATGCGGCGGAAGTGGCATCTTCCGGACAGCCCAATGCCCGTGTGGGCGGAATGAGATACAAGGATCTCGACAATGACGGTAAGATAACCGACAAAGACCAGACCTGGATCTTCAACCCGGTTCCGGATCTTTCGTTCGGTCTCAATATAGAACTTGCTTACAAAAACTTCGACCTGCAGATGTTCTGGCAGGGTGTGCTCGGACAGGATGTCTACAACGACCAGAAATTCCAGACCGATTTCTGGAGTGTGAACGACACCGGCAGCAACAAGGGCGTGCGTGTGCTCGACGGGTGGCTTCCGGAAGTCAATACCGGCTCTACCATCCCTATGCTGACAACCAGCAACAATGGCGATGAAGGTCGCTGCTCCTCATATTTCGTAGAAAACGGTTCTTACGGAAAACTACGCACACTGCAGGTGGGCTACAATCTTCCATCAAAGGTGTTGTCAAAGTTGCGTATGAGCAAGGCGAGAGTATATGTGTCCGGTCAGAACCTGCTTACAATCAAGAGCAAGAGTCTGACATGCACCGATCCCGAGAATCCAAGATGGATGTATCCTCTCTCGACATCTGTTTCTTTCGGTTTTCAGGTTGAATTCTAAGAAACTGTTTAAATTTAATTCGAATTTTTTTATATAGTACATCTTGTGGCTTCCTTGAGGTCTTTTATGGTTGTTTTCACCGAGTCTCATCGGTCACATAGCCCGCTATGCTCCCTCTTCGACTCGTAAAAACACCACATAAAATCCTCTCAATGAACCTCACAATTAAATTTAAACAGTTTCTAAAACAGTTAAATACCGACATTCTTTCAGGAAGGTGTCTTTTACAGCATCCACATTATTTAAACAGCAAATCATGAAATTATTCAAACTATATATAATGTCACTGGCTGCTGCAGGCGGCATGATGCTCACTGCATGCGACAGTTTTATCGATGTGCCTCCGACAGGCGTTATCGATGAGAAAGAGGCTTACAAAGAGCCGGATAAAATGGTGAACGCGGCCTATGCCATGCTTGGCGACTGCTGGTATAGCTACCCCTTTAACCTCTGGCCTTACGGAGACCTCGGGTCCGACGACTGTGTGAAGGGTGGATGGGGGCTCGGCGATACGGGCTACCACCCTATGGAGATATGGTCGAATCTTACATCTACCCCAGGCGAGCTTGATGAGTTATGGTATCGTCTTTATTGCGCGATTTCCCGTTGCAATCGTGCGATTGTTGCTCTTAACGAATACGGTCCGGCAGTTCTCGGTCAGGAGACCACTGCGCAGAGGCTCGGAGAAGTGCATTTCCTTCGCGGCCATTTTTACTTCAAGCTGCTGACAATGTTCCGTCAGATTCCATGGATCGATGAAAACGTGATGGAAAACGGCACATGGGAGCAGACCCCGAACAATCAGTATACTTATCAGGAATTGTTCGGCAAGGTGATAGGGGAGTTCAAGGCTGCCTATGATGTGCTTCCGGCTGAAATGCAGGATGGCGGTCGCGCCGACAAGGTTGCGGCGGCGGCATATCTTGCCAAGTGCTATCTGACTCTCGCATGGGGCGACGGTTATGAGGCAACTACCGGAACCGCGCATATCGACACCGAATATATGAAGAAAGTGAAGGAATACACTGATGTCGTCAAAAACTCGCGTTTCGATTATCTTGAGGATTTCGGCGACATATTCCTCCCCGAATATAAGAACAGCAAGGAATCGGTGTTTGCCGTGCAGACATCTTCCTATGAGGATGACAATACAAGATTCGGGCGCTGCAACTGGTCGAACACTCTTAACGGTTGCTGGCAGATATGGTCATGCGGATGGGACTGCCACAAACCGTCGCAGAACCTTGTCTGCGCGTTCAAGACAAAGAACGGTCTTCCGATGTTCGATGACTATGACAGCGACTATTCGTATCCTGAGGCTGGTGTGGCTTCGTCACAGAAATGGGATCCCCGTCTGTTCCACACTGTCGGAATGCCTTCGTTCCCTTATAAGTATGAGGCGGAATACACGCTTACCGTAGCAAATACAAGAGCCCCGAATGATTACGGCTACTACACATCTCTCAAGGAGGTTCCCCCGCGAAGCAAGGGGGAGACTTTCGAGGGGTCTTGGCAGGCATTCGCGATGAACGATTATGTGTTTCGCTATACAGACGTGATGCTCATGCGTGCGGAGGCACTCATAGAACTTGACGAGCTTCCGGAGGCTCGCGCCATTATCAACGATATCCGCGGGCGTGCCGCCAATTCGGTTGACAAGCATATCGGCTACGCAAGAGACTTCTGTGAGATTTCGCTATATCCTGCATCATATTTCAACGACAAGGAAACGGCACGCAAATGTCTGCAGTGGGAGAGACGCCTTGAGATGGCGATGGAAAGCAGCCGCTATTTCGACCTCCGCAGATGGGGCATTGCCTCGACAGTGCTTAATGAGTATTTCGCCTATGAATCGAATGCCTACAGACGTGTTCCTGATGACAACTCGCCTACCGGCTATACAGACGTGAGATACGGTCAGTATTACAATGACGCTCATTATACTTCAGGTAAGAACGAATTCTATCCGATTCCTTATAACCAGCTTTATTACGTTCCCGGCCTGTACGTCCAGAACAAGGGATACTGATTTATCTTAAGTAAGTATTGAAAATTAGTTTATAATAAGTAAAAGCTGTGCTTATTTAAATT
>CAMWMW010000008.1 GCA_947175455.1 uncultured Porphyromonadaceae bacterium
AAAGATGAGATGGCAGCCCATATAGCTGCTCTTCCCAACGGCGGGCAGACGGCTCTCGGATCAAATTTCGCCGCAGGTGACGTGATGTATGCCGACCTTAATGGTGACGGAAAGATTGACAACGGCGCCAACACGCTCGAGAATCACGGCGACCTCAAGCTTATCGGCAACAGCACCCCGCGATATATGTTCTCATTCGACCTTACCGGCGCATGGAAAGGTTTTGACCTCCGTCTCTTCTTCCAGGGTGTTATGAAACGCGACTACTGGCAGGGCAGCGGTTATTTCTGGGGTATCGCAGGCGACTTCTGGTGGAGCCAGGGTCTTACCGGACATTCAGATTATTTCCGCGATGCTGACACATGGTCTGTTCAGGGCGGCTATTCAGCCGAGAATACCGATGCTTATTTCCCGCGTCCAATCTTCGGCAACGACGGAAACAAGAACCACCAGACACAGACACGTTATCTGCAGGATGCGTCATACATCCGTCTGAAGAACCTTCAGGTCGGTTACACATTGCCTCAGAACCTTACCCGCAAGATCGCTCTCGAGAAGGTGCGTGTATTCTTCTCTGCCGAGAACCTCTGGACAGGAACAAAACTCAACAAACTCTTCGATCCGGAGACTATCGACGACCCGAACGGCTGGGGCGGTTGCGCATATCCGTTGTCGCGTACATATTCCTTCGGTGTAAGTGTCACTCTCTAATAACCTTTATAATCGATAATTCAAATGAAACTCAATATATATATCAAGACTGCGCTTGTTGTCGCCGCCGCCGGCGCGATGACTTCCTGCAACGATTTTCTTGATCAGGAGCCGCAATACGCAGTGACTCCGGAGAAATATTTCAACGACGAGTCGTCGCTTCAGTATTATGCCAATAATATGTATACCATCATCGCCTCGCACGGCAACTGGAGTTATGGTATCTATGGCGATGACATACATACAGACAGCCAGATTTCACTCAGTTATGACGGCAAATACGTTCCGGGCAACTGGAAGACATCGCTCGTCGACGGCAACTGGACATTCGTGAACATCAACACGATCAATTATTTCTTTGACCAGGTGCTGCCAAAATACGAGGCAAACGCTATCACAGGCAACACAGCCAATATCCAGCGTTACATCGGCGAGATGTATTTCTTCCGCGCCTATCAGTATTTTTCGCATCTCAAGACATATGGCGACTATCCCATTATAGAGCATGCCCTTGCCGACAACGAGCCTGAGCTTGTGGAGGCAAGCAAGCGTGCCCCGCGTAATGAAGTGGCAAGATTTATTCTTTCAGACCTTGACAAGGCTTATGATCTGCTCAAGGGAACTACTGCCGCCAAGACCCGTATCAACGCCGATGCCGTTAAACTTTTCAAATCGCGGGTAGCTCTTTATGAGGGCTCATGGCTGAAAAATTTCGCAGGAACTGCATTTGTTCCCGGAAGTCAGGACTGGCCCGGAAAGGCATATCATCCCGATTTCGCGTACCCGACAGGCTCAGTAGAGGCTGAGGCGAACTGGTTCTTTGACCAGGCAATGGCGGCAGCCAAGGAAGTGGGTGAGGCAAAAGTGAACTCGCTTACTCCCAACACAGGTGTTGTTCCGCAGACCGAGGGCGCGACACTCAGCGCGATCGAGAATGAAAACCCGTGGCTTGCGATGTTCGGCACGCTTGATCTTTCAGGTAATCCGGAGGTCATGCTGTGGCGTCAGTACAGCCAGTCGCTCGGTATTGTTCATAACGTGGTGGTCATGGCTCAGCACGGCAACTACGGTCGTGGAATCACCCGCGGTATGGTGGATGCTTTCCCCATGGCTAACGGTCTTCCTATCTACGCAGGCGGTTCAGGCTATCATGGCGACAATACGATTGCCGACGTACGCCGTGACCGTGACCCCCGTCTTTACGTGATGCTCAAGGAACCGGGCCAGAAGAATGTGCTTATCACCAATTCCGCCGGTGACCACGCTGAACCGGTGGAGCCTTATCCTGTTATTCTGGACTCCAACACAGAGCGCAACTATTCCACAGGATATGCACTCCGCAAAGGCAACAGTTTTGACCAGATCCAGTGTGCGAACGGCAAGAACTATACCGCTTGTCCCGTGTTCCGTAGTGTCGAGGCTCTGCTTAACTATATAGAGGCTTGCTACGAACGCACAGGTGCGATCGATGCCACCGCCGACCGCTACTGGAAGGCAATCCGTGCCCGTCATCAGGGACTTGACCAGGATTACAACAAGACAATCCAGGCTACCGTGATGTCGGAGGAGGCAAAAGGAGACTGGGGTGCATATACGGCAGGACAGCTCATTGATCCCGTGCGCTACAATATCCGTCGCGAACGTCGCCTTGAGCTTATGGCAGAGGGCTTCCGCTCAGCCGACCTTTATCGCTGGAGGTCAATGGACCAGATGGTGACAACAGGTTATCATTGCGAGGGCTTCCATATCTGGAACACTCCGATGGAGGCATGGTATAGCGCGAAAGAGCTCAAGGAGAACATCTCGTCGAGAGATCTCAGCGAGTATTACCGTCCGCATGAGGCAAAGGCTACAAGCGAGGTGAAAGACGGTCTGAAATGGACTATGGCTCATTATCTGCGCCCTGTGCCTATCAAGCAGATGATGCTGACTGCTCCCGACCATCAGACTCCTTCGCAGTCTGTGATCTATCAGAATCCTTATTGGCCCATTGAACCCAATCTCCCCGCTACTAAATAAGCCGGTTCAGCCCTATAAAAAAACGGATGCGCATACTCTCATGCGCATCCGTTTTTTTATGGGGTTGAGCCGGAATGTTGTCGGTTGGATTCTCCGGGCGTACGATACGCGCTCTGCATTCTGTCAGTGTATCAGGTTCTGAGACCAGCGTGCGAGGTTGTCCGTGCGGCGTGCTACGTCAAGTATCGTGAATCTGCGTCTGATTCTCTGTGCCCGGATCGCACTGATACTTAGTCTTTCCCTTGTTATTCCGATCTGTTCCGGAAGCACAGGCGCGCCGGCGGCTTGCAGCGATTGTTTCATCTTGCCGTAGGGTATCAGCTGATGCCGCAGCTTTTCCCGGATTTCAATCCAGTTGTCTTTAAGTGAAGTCAACTGTCGACGCAAACCCTCTTTGTCGACATATTTTTCCTCCATCTCGGTTTCTCCGATGTCTGGAAAATCCGTATTTTTGAACATTTCCCTTGTCTCTGCCTTGACCTCGTCAAGTGTCTGCCAGACGCTGACGCACCGGTCGATGTCGAGTCTTGTGAAATCCTCGTCAAGCATCTGTTCGTACAGTGCGGTTGATGCGAGTGTGCCGATCGCCACCTGAAAGCCGTGTGACGGGGTTGAGCCGTCAGCCATTGTGTGGTGTTCCATGTTCCAAAGGTGTGAGAACTGGTGTTCCGCACCGCTTGTAGGTCGACTGGACTTGTTTATCTGCATTGCAAGCCCTCCGAGCAGTAGACCTTCCATCAGATGATACAAAGCCTTTCGGTCTCCGTTGCGCAGACCCTCCGGATCCGACAGGGCGCTTTTCAGTCCGTTCTGCACAGTGTTGAATGCAACGGTGTCGACAGGCTCGACACCCGCGGCATCAGCAAGAATCCAGTCAGCGCCTGCAGTCACTTTGGCGCAAAGGTCCGCATAGCCGCTTGCAGTGATTCTCCAAGGCGCGTTTGAAATGATATCGATGTCAGCAATGAAACCCAGCGGAGCGGGGCAGGAGAAACTCTGTTTTTTACCATCCTTGATAATTGAAGCGCCGTAGGCGGTGTAACCGTCCATGGAAGCGGCAGTGCCGACGGTCATGTAACGTCTGCCGGCATGGCATGATGAGAGTTTGGCAAGATCGTTGATCGTGCCGAGACCTACGGCGACAGCCACGGCATCCGTGGCGAGCAACCTGTCGTCAAGCTGTTCGATGAAACTCCATTCGGCATGAACGTTGGGATCGGTGAATATAAAAGGCATCTCAGGAGACAACCCGTCAGATTCAAAAAGATTCTGAAGTCTCTCTCCCGCGATTCGCCACGTTGTGGCATCGGCAATAATGACAGGCCTTTTCCCGGCGAAAAGTCTCTTGAACATTCCGGGAGCCTCAACGACCACACCGTCTCCGATACTCAGTGCTTTCGTGTCGGAAGCACGAGACAGTATGTCCTCTATTTTCATTAGTTCTAATAGTACCTATAATGTCGGCAAATTTACAAAAATAAAATGAAACGATAGGTACAGGCAAATAAAATTTCCATTGACGTGATTCGTGAGTTTTCTGACAATAAAGTTTTGGGGATGTTGTAAAATGCAGAACTTCAACTAAATGGTGTCGATAATGATTTCTGTCTGACAGAAGTTAGACAAGGTGTTATACTTAAAGAATGTTAAAATGCAAATTATTTTTGATGTTGTATAGCATATATCAAAAATATTTTATAATTTTGCAGTGAGTTTTTCATGGTATTAGATTTTAAGGTTAACGTAAGATTGGTTGTCGGGACGACAATCAATTTTTTTTGCTTCATATTTTATTTGAAAAGAGGCTCCGCCGGAGCCTCTTTTTTATAAGCAGCTAAGCTGTTTAGATTGTTATAAGCAATGCTTTCTGAAACAGTTGTCCGGAAGCAGTTGTCAGTCTTTGAGGTAATACTGGATTGAAGAGACAACGCGCACACGCTTGATGTAAGGGGTGTACTGGTCGCGGTCTTCAATCGAGAACTGTCCCTGCGATGCGGTCTTTATCTTTCCGAGTCTGCTTTCCGAGTCTTCCGCAAATTTATTTGCCGCCTCTCGCGCATTCTTTGTGGCTTCTGCAATCATTTCCGGTTTTACCTTGTTGAGATCGGTAAACTCATAGAGAGTCTGATAATTGTAGTCGCCCGCAACCACGGCGATGCCCTGTTGCATCAGCTGTGTCTGTTTCTCCATCAGTTCGTTGATTTTTTTGACCTGAGAGGAAGTCACTACCACGACTGTGGTTACTATATAGCGGTATGGAACGGTCTGGTTGCCGTATCTGTCAGCCTGAAGGTCGTTGACCTGGGGGGCATTGACGGAAAACTCGCTTTCCGGAATTCCGTTTGATTTCAGAAATGAAGTGATCGCGTTGTTTGTGGATTCGATCTGACCGTAAAGCACCGTAAGGTCATTGCCCATTGCCTTCGAGACAATAGGCCACGTCACCTTGTTGGCTTCAAATTCGCGTTCGCAGAGACCCCGGACGGTCACAACCCGCTGGTTGGATGATATTCCGCCGAGTCCGTTGCGGATGAAAATGCCAAGAAGTGTGATGCCGAGGGCGATTAAAAGCGCCGGCAAGACTCTGGATACTACAGGGCATCCGTTCTGTGAATTGCAAGTTTTTTCTTTGTCCATATTTTTTAATTTAATAATTAGGTGTTGCAAATATAACAACTTGGAGTGTTAATTATCGAAAATTCGATAAAAATTTGTAAATTTGCAAATGGAATATGCAATATTTCGCTTGCGGGAGTTGCAATTAAGCTGTTAAAAAACAAACGACATATTATGCTTGACAAGATAAACGCCATAAAGGAAGAAATCAACGCGGCGGTAGCCTCCAATCTTCAGGAGGTTGAGGAACTGCGTATCAAATATCTGGGCAAAAAAGGGAGCATCTCCCAGCTGATGGTGGATTTTCGCACAGTGCCTGCGGAGATGAAACGCGAACTCGGTCAGAAAATCAATGAACTCAAGAATTACGCCACGGAAAAAATCGCGTCGTTGAAAGAGGGTTTTGCCACTGCCGCCGATTCCGATGCCGATGCAATTGACCTTACGCGCACGGCAACTCCATATGAACTTGGCACACGTCATCCGCTTTCGCTTGTCAAGAATGAAATGCTGAGGATATTCGCCGGAATGGGTTTCACTATTGCCGAGGGTCCCGAGATTGAAGACGACTGGCATGTCTTCGAGTCGCTTAATTTCCCGCCTGACCATCCGGCTCGTGACATGCAGGACACTTTCTTCATTTCTCGTGATCCCAAAGACATCCTGCTGCGCACGCATACCTCTTCCGTCCAGACCCGTGTAATGGAGAAAACGCAGCCTCCGATCCGCATCGTATGCCCGGGACGCGTATATCGCAACGAGGCGATTTCAGCCCGTGCCCATTGTTTCTTCCATCAGGTAGAGGGACTTTATATCGACAAAAATGTCTCTTTTGCAGATCTGAAGCAGGTGCTTCTCGGTTTCGCCCGCCAGATGTTCGGTCCGGAAACCAAAATCCGTCTGCGTCCGTCATATTTCCCCTTCACCGAGCCGTCGGCAGAGATGGATATATCCTGCGATATATGCGGCGGCAAAGGGTGTGCCTTCTGCAAAGGCACCGGATGGGTTGAGATTCTCGGTTGCGGCATGGTCGATCCCAACGTGCTTGATGCCTGCGGAATAGATTCGAAAGTATATTCAGGCTATGCGTTCGGCATGGGTATAGAGCGTATCACCAACCTCAAGTACAAGGTCAAGGATCTCCGCATGTTCAGCGAGAACGATGTGCGTTTTCTTCGCGAATTTGAATCGGCAAGATAAGGAAATGCCGGGGTTGACTATTGTTACCTTGCTTTAACTGAAAAAATGACAATACGACAAAGATATGAAGGCATAATCTCCATTTTCAAGGAGATTATGCCCGAACCTAAAACGGAGTTGCACTATGACACTCCGTTTCATCTTTTATTGGCGGTGATACTGTCGGCACAATGCACCGACAAACGCATAAACATGGTTACACCTGCATTGTTCGGGCGTTTTCCCGATCCGGAATCACTCGCTGCCGCCGATGAAGAAGAGGTATTTGAATATATAAAGAGTGTGACGTTTCCCAACAATAAGGCGCGGCATCTTATCCGGGCTGCAAGAGTCCTGACGGAAGAATTCGGAGGAGAGATGCCGACGGATATCGACAATCTGATGAAACTTCCCGGCGTAGGGCGCAAGACCGCCAATGTCATGCTCGCTGTGGTCTGGAACAAGGCGGCAATGGCGGTAGACACACATGTGTTCCGCGTCAGCAACCGTCTCGGACTGACCAATAATTCCCGGACTCCGCTTGAGACAGAGAAAACCCTTGTGAAATATATTCCCGAAGAATTGCTTTCAACGGCACATCACTGGCTTATCCTGCATGGAAGGTACGTCTGCAAGGCTCGTCGTCCCGACTGTCTCGACTGCCGTCTTCAAGACTATTGCAAGAGTTACAAGGGGTGACGGTATCGTGGAATTGCAGACGCGCTCGTTCTAAAGCTTCTCGGTATGTCTGCGTCTGCGGCGTGCGATAAGAAGGATATATCTGCGTATTATCTGGTCTATGCAGTATCTGCCCGGACCCGTAATTGCAAGGAAAAGAAACAGCAGTGCCTGCGAAACCGCAAAAAAGTCAAGACCGGAGCCTCCCGGTGAAGGAGAGATCGGAGGAAGTCCTGCCACGTGGGAAACCGAAGCATAAGTATAGATAAGTATGCCCGCTATCGAGGCGATACGGGCAAAGAATCCTAAAAATATCATGCTTCCGGCGATTATGTTGAAAAGCGAAATGTCTACAGGTGACGCCGCAACCCCCGAATGTATGCCAAGAATGCCGTCGGCTATGAGAAACGCAGCGAGAAAAAACCTTATTGTCAGTAATTTTACAGACCCGACATTTGTGACTGACCGGTTTATGCCGAATATTGAATTGCAGACCGACTTCAGCCGTTCGGTCTTTATTACTTTTCCTACGGGTCGACAGGTGCGTGCCATTCGTCCGATAAATTCGAAATTAAGCGCGCCCGGCGTTTTTTTGCCCGGATTTACGGATATGATTTTTACATCTGCCATAGTGGAACAATTATTTGTCAGTATCTTACTTATAGCATCAATAACAATGACTTACGGTCAAATGTTCAATATCTTGCGGCAAAAACTTTGTCACTTGGGGATATTTTTGTAAATTCGCAATATCATGAAGAGATTAGGAAAATTATATTTCAGGTATGGCACCATGGGTTCGGCAAAAACCGCCCTGTTGCTCACCACAGCATATAACTTCGAAGAGCGGGGCATGTCTTATCTATGCTTCAAGCCTTCGATAGATACCCGTGAAAAGAAGAATGTCATCCGCAGCCGCATAGGCATAGAGCGTGAATGCCGGTGGATATATCGCGATACAGACCTTTTCGCATACATCCGCGAGATGGTGGAGAAAAATGGTTTGCATCCGGACTGGATACTCGTTGACGAGGCTCAGTTTCTCGCTCCGGAGCAGGTAGATCAGCTTGCATGTGTGGTGGATACCTATGGAATCAATGTGATATGCTACGGACTTCGCACCGACTTCCAGACAAGGCTGTTCGAGGGTTCACGCCGCCTGTTCGAGATTGCCGACACTATAGATGAAATCAAGAGCACCTGTAATTGCGGTCGCAAAACGATAGTGAACGCCAGGATAGATTCACGAGGCGAGATAATCACTGAAGGAGATCAGGTCGAGATAGGAGGTAATGACCGTTACATATCGGTATGCCGCAACTGCTGGCGAAACAAGAAAGTGGAACAGAGCCGCAACGGGCAGCTTCCGCTCGATAATTAGCCGGAATCTTCCTGAATCCAGGGGAATTCCTGCGGAATTGGAGAAGGACCTTAAAATCGAAGAGATGGAGAAAGAAAAGAGAGAAGCGATCATCAGACTGATAAAAAGGGAGGTTGTGCCCGCCATCGGGTGCACGGAACCTGCCGCAGTGTCGCTTTCCGTTGCCAAAGCAACGGAAATGCTCGGCGCCGTGCCGGAGAAAATAACACTGTCGCTGAGCGGCAACATAATAAAAAACGCTATGGGCGTAGGCATACCCGGCACCGGTATGATCGGTCTGCCTATCGCCGTGGCACTCGGAGCGCTTGTCGGAAAATCCGAATATGGTCTTGAGGTTCTGAAAGATGTGGATGAGGCTGCGGTCGAAGCCGGTCGCCGGTATATATCGGAGAACCGGATTTTTATCACTCATTGTGAGGATGCCGTTTCCAACCTGCATATAGATGTGGTTGCAGAAGGGGGAGGAGAATCTGCGAGAGCGGTGATTTCAGGTTCGCATCAGAATTTCATATATCTTGAGAGAAACGGAGAAACGCTTCTCGACAAAGGAGCGGTAGCCGACAGTGCGGAAGGAGGGGATGATGTTGTTCTTGACGCGGCTACGGTCTATCGGTTCGCAACTGAAACCCCGGTTGACGATATCCGTTTCATACTTGAGGCTAAGAGACTTAATCTGGCGGCTGCGGAACTCGGACTGAAGGGTGGCTACGGCCATTCTCTCGGCGCTGCGCTCAACCGAGGTCACGGTCTTATCGGCGACTCGCCGCTTGAGCATATAATGTCGATGACTTCAGCGGCATGTGATGCCCGCATGGGCGGCGCGCCGATAGCGGTTATGTCGAATTCCGGAAGCGGCAATCAGGGAATCACAGCAACCATGCCCGTGGTCAGCTATGCCGCAGACATAAACGCGACGGAAGAGCAGACCGTGCGGGCGCTTGTATTGAGCCATCTCACCAGTATATATATAAAGCAGAGTCTCGGCCGTCTTTCGGCACTCTGCGGGTGTGTGGTTGCCTCGACAGGAGCCTCGGCGGCTCTTGTGTATCTGATGGGAGGCGGCTTCGAGCAGGTATGCGCGGCGATAAAGAATATGGTGGCAAATCTCACGGGAATGATCTGTGACGGCGCCAAACCGGCGTGTTCGATGAAAATATCTTCAGGAGTCTCGACTTCTGTAATGTCTGCGATGCTTGCCATGAACGGCACCTGTGTCTCGTCGAGCGAGGGGATCATCAGCGATGATATCGACAAGACGATACGCAACCTCACGTCGATAGGGAGAGAAGCCATGCAGGAGACCGACAGACTCGTGCTCCGCATTATGGTGGATAAGTGATTTAAAACAAAAACTCCGGTGACATGTGTTATAAATACATATGACAAATATGATAAAAATGACAAAAAACATAAAGAATATATCTGTAATGTTCTGTGCGGCGGCAATGTCGCTTGCCTTCGGAGCGTGTAAGAAAGAAAGCAGGATAGAGATGAATTTCCCCGACAAGTATGAGGGGAAGACTGTCGAGGTGATGAATTTCGCGGATTCCACTTTGCTGGCATCCATGGTCATAACCGACGGCAAGGCATCTCTCGTATCGGAAGAAAACGATTCATTGCGCTTTCCTCTGTTTACTCAGATAGCGATCGACGGCAGAATCCGTGCCTATTATATCATGGAAGAGGGGACAGCCGTGCTTTCCGACTCGATGAGCGTTCCTGCGGGAACACCTCTTAACGAGCGTTTCTCCTCAATGCTCTCGACTCTTGATTCGATAGAGAATCTTGATGACATGTCGCTTTATCTCGATTATGCGGAGACAGCATATAATGACAACAAAGACAATCCGATAGGGTCATACTTCGGCATAGAATGGCTAAAATATGCCGAACCCCAACGTGTCGACAGCTTTCTTAGCGTGTCGCCCGCCGGTTTTCGCGATACCCGCCGGGTAAAGCATTATGAAGAGTTCGCGCGTCATCGCGCCCAGACGGCACCCGGCATGAAATATACGGATTTTGCCGGAGAGACCGGGAACGGCGGCACGGTGAGACTGTCATCTTATGTAAAACCGGGCAAATACACTTTGGTGGATTTCTGGGCAAGCTGGTGCCCCTACTGTATCAAAGAGTTGCCCGACATGAAGCAGCTCTATGCCGATTATGCCGACAAGGGTTTTGAGATAGTGGGTGTAGCCGTGCGTGACAAGACCGACGACACAGCCGCCATGGTGGCGAAGCATGAGCTTACATGGCCTGTAATCTACAATACACAGCGTGTGCCTTATGACATCTACGGTTTTTCCGGCATCCCGCACCATATGCTGATAGATCCTGAAGGGGTGATAGTAAGCCGTGGCGAGAGTGTGGCGCAGATCCGTGCGCGTCTTCAGGATATTTTCGGCGGCGGGCAGTGATCATTATCATAAGGCAGCCTTCCGGAAGACTGTAATTTTCAATACTTACACTTATATATTATGAAAGACAGAACTCAATCTTTGAATCTTCTGATTGAAGAGTCGATAAAGAAAAACTGGGACAGCATGGCGCTTTCCGACATGGGTGGCATCAATTACCAATATAAGGATGTTGCGGAAACAATAGTCAAGCTGCACATAATGTTCAAGGCGGCGGGCGTTAAGAAAGGTGACCGAGTGGCAATATGCGGCAAGAACTCCTCCAACTGGGTTGTCGTGCTTCTTGCGTGTCTGACCTCCGGAGTCGTGGCGGTGCCCGTTTTGCACGAGTTCAAGCCGGATACCGTCATGCATCTCGTGAACCATAGCGGGGCGAAGCTCCTTTTCGTAGATGCCGCCATATGGGAGAATCTCGATGACCGCTGTATGCCGGATCTTGTCGCCGCAATTTTCATAAGCGAGTTCGGCATGCCATTGTCGCGAAGCGAGAAACTTACGGAAACCCGCAACAATATAAACGAATGCTTCGGCAAGGAATTTCCCTATGATTTCACACGCGATGCCGTGAAATATTCGGAAGATGAGCCGGAGCAGCTTGCGATAATAAACTATACGAGCGGCTCCACAGGAATGTCGAAGGGAGTAATGCTCCCTTACCGTTCTCTCTGGAGCAATATCCGGTATTGTCTTGACAATATCGATTATCTTCATGCCGGCGACGGAATCGTCAACATGCTTCCGCTTGCCCATCTTTACGGCATGACCATAGAATCGCTGCATCCCTTCTGTCAGGGGTGTCATCTGAATTTCCTCACAAAACTTCCCTCTCCCAAGGTTATCTTGAAAGCTTTCGAGGAGGTCAAGCCAAAACTGATCATCTCCGTACCGCTGATTCTTGAGAAAATCATCAGGTCTAAGGTTTTCCCGATGCTTGAGAAGCCTCTGATGAAAGTTCTTCTTCATATTCCCTATGTCGATGAC
>CAMWMW010000009.1 GCA_947175455.1 uncultured Porphyromonadaceae bacterium
GAATGTATCTGGGGCAGGATGATGAGCATGCGAATTCATTACAACTTGCCGAGGATCCGTCAAAAACAGCATTTCATTTCGAGTGGACAGTGACTTTTAATGCTGATAAGAAAGTTATCGTCACCAATACAGTTACGGGTCGTCAGGTGATGCAGGATCCTCAGTATGGAAGCTTCGGCATGTATAAGGACACTGAGATTAAGGACACATACGTTCTTCCCGAGCTCTTTAAGCTTGATGGTGGTTCATCAGTTTCAGAGATCGAGGCTGAAGGCGAGGGCGAGGCTGTTTACTACAACCTTCAGGGTGTAAAGGTTGCCGAGCCTGAGAACGGACTTTATATCAAGGTTCAGGGCAACAAGGCGACAAAGGTGCTTATCCGCAAATAATCATTGCCTAATTATATACATTTGATGAGGAATCACACGCACGGTCTGTGCGTGTGATTTTTCGTTTTGGCGGGGATGTCAAGAATTATATTCGGTATGTCATGAGGTATGTCGAAGGAATTTATGGCGTTGGATTGTTTTTTACTTGCGAGAGTTGTCGGGATTTGCTATATTTGCAAATTAAGAGACTGTTTAAATACCGTTAAACGGTTTCGAATTAAATTTAAACAGTTTCTAAAGGTTGTTAAGAATCATTTATAGCCTATGGACGGAGCCTTATCTAATGCGGAGAACAGACGTCCCCACATACTCATAGTGTATACGGGGGGTACAATCGGAATGATTGAGAATGATGAGAGCGGTGCGCTCGAACCTTTTGATTTTGATCATCTGATAGACAATGTGCCGAAAATCAAGCGTCTGGATTATGACATCGATAATTTTCAGTTTGAAGTCCCACTGGATTCATCGGCAATGACTCCGGACCATTGGGTGGAAATCGTGAAGGTTATCGCAGAAAATTACGACAATTACGATGGCTTCGTGGTGCTTCACGGCACCGATACCATGGCTTATACCGCTTCCGCCTTGAGTTTCATGATGGAGAATCTCCGCAAACCGGTGGTGATCACCGGGAGCCAGCTGCCGATAGGCGAGGTGCGTACAGACGGCGAGGAGAATCTGATAACCGCTTTGCAGGTGGCTGCCGCCAGAGATGCCGACGGGAGTCCGATGGTGCAGGAGGTTGCCATACTGTTCGAGAACTATCTGTGGCGCGGCAACCGCTCCACAAAGCACAGTTCCGACAACTTCAACGCGTTCAAGAGTTCCAATTACCCGCGTCTTGCCAAGATAGGGCTGGGCATCAGTTACCGCAAGGAGGTGCTTTGGCGCACGCGTGGCGAAGCACCGCTGAATATCCGTTACGGACTTGACCGCAATGTGATGTACATGGATCTTTTTCCCGGCATCACGGAAGCGGCTATACGTCATCAGCTTTCGACTCCGGGTCTGAAGGGTATTGTGATGAAAACTTTCGGCGCGGGCAACGGTCCTACCGCCGGATGGTTTATAGAGGCAATCCGTGAGGCAGTGGAAAGAGGGATGGTTATTGTCAATGTTTCGCAATGTGACAACGGCATGGTCAATCCCACCCGTTATCAGACTGGCACGGCGTTGAACCGTGCGGGAGTGATTTCCGGTCATGACCTGACATCGGAGGCGGCGATCACGAAACTGATGTTCCTGTTCGGACAAGGACTGACCCCGGAGGAAGTCAAGACCGAGATGGAGCGTCCGATTGCCGGTGAGATGGATTAGAGACGGCGGGGAGTGAAGCAAAAAAGTGAGTAGAGTATTTATGGAAGATAATCTGACGACATACAAAGGGGTGAGAATAGACGACACAGCCGAATGGAGGCTTGCCGTCTATATCACTGAAACCGGTATGTCCGCATATCTGAAAAACATAGAGAACCCGCTTGAGCCTGTCGCCACGCTTTTCGAGGAGCAATGGCATCAGGATGAGACGGCTCTCCTGCGTAATATAGAGACAGCGGTGTATGACCACCCGCAGCTGCTTGATGATTTTTCTACGGAGATCGTGATCTGCTCGCCGCGTGCCATGTGGGTGCCCGAGGCGCTTGCGGGAGACTATGAGGAGCAGACAAATCTGTATAACAAGGTCTATAAGGCTGATGAGGCGGATGTATTGTGCGACACGGTCAACGGCATGTGTTGCCTCTATACGTTGTGTCCGGGACTTCCGGCGTTTCTTCGCAGGACGCTGTCGGGCGCGAGGGTATCGTGTCATCTGTCGGTTCTTGCAAGAAGGTTCATGAGCCGTGGCAGCGAGATGCCACGCGTGTATGCCGACATACGGCAGGGAGAGGTGGATTTTGTGGTGCTTGACGACAGGCGGATGCTGCTTGCCTCGACCCAGCGCTGGCACGACAGGATGGACATCGCCTATCATGTTTTCAATATGATGGATGTGTACGGTCTGAATCCTGCAAACACACAGGTGTCGCTGTCGGGAGAGCGCGAAATAAAACAGTCTCTTGTCAAGACGCTGCGGGAGCAGATCTCATATGTGATGCTGACCATGATGCCGTCGGCGGTGTCGAAGACCGACATGCCGCTTGCCGCCGCGGTCGCGCTCGTGAAAAACACATAGACGGCGGCATTCAGGATATAAACATGCTATGAGGATAATAAGAGGGAAATATGGAAGACGCAGGTTTGATGTGCCGAAGAATATAACGGCACGTCCGACCACAGACTTCGCACGTGAGAATCTTTTCAATGTTCTTGACAATATGATGGAACTGGAAGGGAAAAGCGTGCTTGACCTTTTTGCCGGCACAGGAGCGATAAGCTGGGAGTTCGCGTCGCGTGGATGCGAACCCGTGACAGCCGTGGAGCAGGCGGCAGTGCAGGCAGGATTCATCAGGTCTGTAAAAGAGAAACTCGGAGACACATCGCTTAAACTCATAAAAGGGGATGTGTTCCGTTTTATAGAAAGAGGGAAAGAGAAATATGACATTATTTTTGCGGATCCGCCTTATGACCATCCGCGGTTTGCGGAAATTCCCGGACTGATACTTGATTCCGCCATGCTCAAGGAAGGGACGACAGTGATTGTGGAGCACAACAGAAACCATGATTTCTCGCATCTTCCCGGGTTCCGGCGGCATCTGGTATACGGGAGCGTGAATTTCTCGAAATTCGAAAACGAATAGGAATCAATATGGAAAATATAAAGTTAGACAGGATAGAAGACGCGCTTGATGATTTCAGGCAGGGGAAGTTTGTGATGGTTGTCGATGACGAAGACCGCGAGAACGAGGGAGACCTCATAATCGCGGCAGAAAAGATAACGCCCGAAGATGTGAACTTCATGCTCAAAAGTGCCCGAGTCGTATTGTGCGTGACGATGACACTTGCACGCTGCAGGGAACTTGAACTTGAGCCACAGGTTTCCGACAACACCTCGGTGCTCGGCACTCCGTTTACAGTCACGGTCGACAAACTCGAAGGATGCAGCACCGGAGTCTCCATCGAAGACCGTTGCGCGACAATCCGCGCTCTTGCCGATCCGGCATCGAAACCGGAGACATTCGGTCGCCCGGGTCATATCAACCCCCTTTACGCTCAGGACAGAGGCGTTCTGCAGCGCACCGGACACACCGAGGCTGGAGTGGATCTCGCCCGTCTTGCCGGATTGCAGCCGGTGGCGGCTCTGATGGAGATCATGAGCGATGACGGCTCGATGGCGCGTCTTCCGGAATTGCGCCGGCGTGCCGACGAATGGGGAATAAAACTGATAAGCATCCGCGATCTAGTTGCCTACAGGCTGCAGAACGATTCGCTTGTAGAGCAGGGTGAAGAAGTGAGCATGCCCACGGCTTACGGTGATTTCCGTCTCATCCCCTTCCGTCAGAAAGACAACGGTCTGGAGCATGTGGCTCTGATCAAGGGTGATGTGAGCGACGGAAACCCCGTGCTCGTAAGGGTGCATTCATCGTGCGTTACCGGCGACATATTCGCATCGAAGCGGTGTGAATGCGGCGAACAGCTGCATCTCGCAATGCAGATGATAGAGAAAGAGGGGCGTGGAGCTGTAATCTATCTTAATCAGGAGGGACGCGGAATCGGACTTATGGACAAGATCCGCGCATACAAGCTTCAGGAAAACGGACTCGATACGGTTGACGCCAACCTGCATCTCGGACACAAGGCGGACGAGCGAGACTACGGGGTCGGCGCCAACATCCTCCATGCCCTCGGCATACGGAAGATGCGTCTGATGACCAACAATCCGATGAAGCGCATCGGACTCGAAGGCTACGGACTTGAGATCACGGAGAATGTGCCTATCGAGGTGGCTCCGAACAAATATAATTCGAGATACATGCACACCAAGAAAGAGAGAATGGGGCATGTGCTCAGCAAGCTGTAGAAACAGAGTGAACGGATTCGGACAACACTCTGAAACAGCAAACTTTCCCAAACGGCAACAAAGATTCGGACTGACATGAAGACAAGACATATCGCGCTTATAATCGCAGGCTTTGCCGTAGCAGGAGTCGCTACGGGAACCAAGAAAGCGCTCGACCACACATCGTTTGACAACTGGAAGAGCGTGCGCAACACCGGACTCAGCGACAGCGGAGAATGGGCGGCTTATTCCGTTGACCCACAGGAGGGAGACGGATGCCTTTATTTCTACAATACCCGCACAAAGAAGCAGATTGCGATACCGCGCGGTTATCAGGCATCGTTCACAGCCGACGGCAAGTGGGGAATATCGCTGATAAAGGCTGAATATGCCAAGACACGTAAGGCGAAGATCGACAAGAAGAAAGATCTTGACCTCCCTCAGGACTCTCTCGCCATAGTGAATCTTTCAACAGGCGGAGTGGAGAAGATTCCGCATGTGCTGTCGTATAAAATCGGAAAGAAAGGGGGCGACTGGGTGGCATATTCGAGTTGCGACACAACATATCTTTCCGCAAAGATATTGAAAGAGAAGGATGCCGCCAAACCGTTGGTGCTAAGACATCTGCCCTCCGGTGTCAGCAAAGTGACCAAATGGGCTGAGAGCTACGGATTCGACCGTAACGGCACCAAAATCGCCGTAAGCACAAAGAAATGTAAGAAAGATTCCCTCTCTGCGAACGGAATAGGAGTCATTCTCCTGCCCGACACTTCATACGTCATACTCGACAGAGACAAGGAGTTTTATGGAACGCCGGTGTTTGACCATGAAGGGCGGCAGCTGGCATATGTCGCGTCTGACGACAGTGTTAAAAGCGGCACAAAACGAGCCTCTCTCTATCATGCCCTTCTTGAAAACCCGATGAAAAGTCCGCAGGAGATAAAGAGCCTGTTTGTGGGCGCGTCAGGTGACACACTTGTATCAAACCAGTATACGCGCCCGGTGTTCTCACACAACGGACGGCGGCTTGTTTCCGGTGTGGCGCCGGTCATAGCTCCCGATGACACTACAATTGTGGATTTCGAGAATCCCGCTCTTGACATATGGAGATGGGACGCGCCGATGACACCGCCGCAGGAGCTTAAGAATGTGAACAAAGCCCGGGAGAAGAACTATCCTGTGGTAATAGATCTCGGCACAATGCACCAGACACTCCTGTATTCCGCACCGCTGGCGACTGCCGACGGCGCAGACCGCTGGGACGGAGACTGGGCATTGGTAAAAGACCCCACGGCGGATGCGGTGGAAGGGCAGTGGAACTATTTCTCCCCGGTGGAGATTTCTGTTGTCAATGTCAATGACGGACGAAAGAGGGTGCTTGGAAAAGTGCCGGCAGGCATTGCCTCGCTCTCGCCCGGCGGCAAGTATGTGACATGGTTTGACGACAGAAACTATTATTCATACAACATCGCCACTGGAGACACTGTGAACATGACCGAATCGATGCCGGTGCTTGTATGGAATGACGAGGATGACCATCCGATGCCTGCCGAACCATGGGGCGAAGCCTGCTGGAGTGCGGACGACGAGGCGATGCTCATATACGACAAGTTCGATATCTGGGCTGTAGACCCGCAGGGAAAGAGGAAACCGGAATGCGTTACCGGCGGCGAAGGACGCAAACGTAACCTCCGTTTCCGCTATCTGAAGACAGACCCTGAAGAGAGGTTTGTAAAACGCGGCGGAGAGATGCTCCTTGAAGTGTTTGACTATACCGACAAATACAACGGTCTCGCGACTGCAGTCTACGGAAAAAATGTGAAACCGGCGCTGACAGTGCTCGACGGTCATGCCTATACGCAGGTCCGTAAAGCGCAAGACCGGAGTGTCTACACCTGGCAGCGTGCAAATTTCTCCGAATCGCCCGATATATGGCTTTGCAGCGGCAACGATTTTGCCAAAGCCGTGCAGCTTACCGATGCCAACCCGCAGATGAAAGACTACAACTGGGGAACAGCGCAGCTGGTAAAATGGCGTGCATACGACGGCAAGGAATCGGAAGGAGTGCTATATGTTCCGGAGAACCTTGACCCGGACAAAAAATACCCGATGCTGTGCGTGTTTTACGAGACCGGCAGCGAAGATCTTTACCGTCACTACACCATGGAACCCTCATGGAGCTGGGTGAATTATCCCTTCTATGTTAGCCGCGGGTATGTGATATTTGTTCCCGACATCCACTATGCACCGGGTCTTCCCGGCGAAAGCTGCTATAACTATGTATGCTCCGGAGCCGAAGAGATGTGTCGCCGTTATCCGTGGATAGACAAAGAGCGGATAGGTATCGACGGTCAGAGCTGGGGCGGATACCAGACGGCATATCTTGTGACGCGCACCGACATGTTCGCATGTGCCGGATCGGGAGCTCCTGTCGCCAACATGACTTCGGCATTCGGCGGAATCCGCTGGGAATCCGGCGACTCACGTCAGGCTCAGTATGAACAGGGACAAAGCCGCATCGGACGCAATCTCTGGGAAGCTCCCGAACTGTATATTCAGAACTCGCCTCTGTTTCATGCCGACCGTGTCACGACTCCGCTGCTGATTATGCATAACGACCAGGACGGTGCGGTTCCATGGTATCAGGGAATAGAGATGTTCATGGCATTGCGCAGGCTTCAGAAACCGGTGTGGATGCTTCAGTATAACGGAGAAGCCCACAATATCCGCGCACGCAAGAACAGGAAGGATATAACAGTACGGCTTCAGCAGTTCTTCGACCATTATCTGAAAGGTGATCCGATGCCGAAATGGATGAAAGAGGGCATTCCCGCCGTAAGGAAAGGTCAGGAACTGGGATATTGAAAAATTGTTTTGGAAATAAAGGTATTCAAAAATACAGGTAAGTGAAAATCGACACAGCAAGAAATATATTAGGAGGTATGTTGGCGGCGTTATGTCTGGGATTGTCGGCACACCCCGTCATGGCGCAGAAGTTTCATTGCGAGGCGGACACCGCGAAAGCGATGGAAATCATACGCGAGTTTCATAATCCCGGAGGAGATCCGGCAAAGATATGCGGTCCCGTCGCCACCCGGCTTGTAGGAGTCCCCTATGTGCAGGTAACGAAAGAGGATTCTTTGGGAGTTGCGGAGATCCGTCTTGACGGATTTGACGATTTCTCGTTTGTCAACATGGTAGCCGCTCTCGCCAAGACCGCCACATCTCCCGGACATGCCAGGGCAAAAGATCTTGAAATGGCTCTGGAGAAGCTTACTTTCCGCAGAGGGGAAGCCGACGGTTTTCCCACGCGTATGGTTTACGGCGGAGACTGGATTGTCGACAACCGCGCACGCGGAAATGTGAAAGAGCTGACAGAGGATTTTTCAAATAATTTCAAGACTAAATCGCTTGATTATGTCGGAAGACACCGCGATGAATACGCCGCGTTGAAAGACTCCGCCACATATGAGCGTCAGCGGATGGTGGAGTTCGGTTACCGGACGTTCAAGATTCCGCATATGAAAAGGGAAAGTTCCGAATGGAAACAGGTGGCTCCGGAAATCCGGGACGGAGACCTTATCATGCTGCTCACTCCCGAACCCGACAGGGATGTCTGGGAGATGGGTTATGTGGTCAGACGTGATGACGGACTGCATTTCATCCACGCTTCCGAACGAGACGGAAAGGTGGTGGAGGAGCCTGAGGTTCTCGGAAGGTATATCAGGCGCTATGCCAAGGAGGTGTATGGCTGGAGATGGATAAGAATATTATGATGACATTTGTCAATGCCAAGATCAACATAGGTTTGCAGATCGTGAGGCGCCGCGAAGACGGTTATCACGATCTGCAGACTGTGTTTTACCCTGTTGGGAAGTATGCGGGAACGCCTTCGAATCCCGAGCCATTCTGCGACATGCTCGAAGTAACGCCGTCGTCAGAGGAAGGAATGAGGTTCCTGTTTACGGGAAACCGGATGAAATGCGAGGAGAAAGACAATCTTGTGTGCCGTGCCGCCCGGCTTTTCATGAAGCATACCGGAGACAGACTCTTACGCCAGGAAAGCGGCAGAGGGATTGAGGTGCGTCTTGACAAGCATATCCCTGACGGCGCGGGAATGGGCGGAGGGAGTGCCGACGCGTCATTTGTTCTCCGCGCTCTCAACTCCATGCTTCCCGAAGACGACCGTCTGAACGACGACAGCCTTGCCACACTTGCGCTTGGACTTGGCGCGGACTGCCCCTTCTTTATCTATAACCGCCCGATGTATGGAGCCGGGGTGGGGGAGAAACTCACCGACATACGCCTTGACCTGTCGGGTTACTGGCTGCTCGTTGTCAAACCCGATGTCTATGTGTCGACCCGCGATGCTTTTGCCGGGGTTGTTCCGCGTCCGGGAAACATCGACCTTCGGAGTCTGCCCGGGATTCCGGTTACAGAATGGGAGGGGCTTGTGAAAAACGATTTTGAGGATTCGATTTTTCCACGCTATCCCCAGCTGCGGGAAATCAAGGAGCGACTCATCAGCTCCGGCGCGCTTTATGCCTCCATGAGCGGAAGCGGAAGTTCGCTTTACGGCATTTTTGCAAACCGCCGGGATGCGGAGACCTCCCGGAGCGAGTTTGAGGGGGAAGCAACCATAGAGGGGGTATATTTGTTAAAGCTATAGTGAAAGTAGATTCGCTTTTAACAAAAATTGGCTTGTAATTTGTTGTGTTATGGGAAGACCAAATATAAGAAACAAATATAGAAAACCCTACAGAAAGGATATTGATATGGAAGATAAGAACAAGAATCCCGAAGAGTTGCCCGAGGATGCTGTTATAATGGAAGATGTCAATCCTACGGTTTCTGAGAATGAAGAAGCTGAGGAAACAGTCGCCGAAGCGACGGTTTCTCTTGCCGAAGAGAATGAGAAACTGAAGGCGGATTTAGAGAAAGAGAAGAAGGAGTATCTTTTTCTTATGGCGGAATTTGACAATTTCCGCAAGCGTACCCTTAAAGAGAAGTCGGAGCTGATCAAGAACGCCGGCGAATCCGCATTCAAGGGGCTGTTGCCGATAGTAGATGATTTCGAGCGCGCGCGCAAGGCTACTGAAACGCCGAGGATGCATCATCGGTACGGGAAGGGATGGAGCTTATCTACAAGAAACTTAAAAAATATATGGAACAGAACAGCGTGAAGGAGATGGATCCCGAAGACCGTGAATTTGACGCGGACAAGCACGAGGCGATATCCGCAGTTCCTGTTCCCGACGAGTCACTCAAGGGGAAGATTCTTGACACTGTTGAAAAAGGGTATACAATAAACGACAAGGTGCTTCGCCATGCAAAAGTGGTGGTAGGACAATAAACTGAAGCATTATGGCTGAAAAGAGAGATTATTATGAAGTGCTTGGCGTTGCAAAAAACGCCACCGCCGATGAAATAAAGAAAGCCTACCGCAAGAAAGCGATCCAGTATCATCCGGACCGTAATCCGGGAGACAAGGAAGCCGAGGAGAAATTCAAGGAGGCGGCTGAGGCTTATGATGTGCTCAGCGATGCCGACAAGCGAGCCCGTTATGATCAGTTCGGACATTCGATGGGTCCGCAGGGTTTCGGCGGCGGAGGCGGCAGCTATGGCGGTTTCGGCGGTTTCGGCGCCGGCGGCTTCAGCATGGAGGATATCTTCGCGCAGTTCGGCGACATCTTCGGCGGACGTTTCGGTGGCGGTGGCTTCAGCGGAGCTGCCGGCGGGCGTCCCCGTCAGCATGTCAACAAAGGGACTGACCTGAGAATCACCGTAAAGGTAACGCTCAAGGATATAATGAACGGAGTCGACAAGAAGCTCAAAATTCCGAAACTTGTTGCCGACCCGGCTTGCAAAGGTACCGGGGCAAAAGACGGCACTGCGTTCGGCACATGTCCGCGTTGCCACGGTTCCGGTTATATCTCTACCGTGCAGCAGACCATAATGGGACCGATGGAGAGCCATTCCGTTTGTCCGGAATGCAACGGTGAAGGTAAGATCATCACAGAGCAGTGTCCTCATTGCCACGGAGAAGGCGTAGAGAAGAAAGAAGAGATTGTAAGCTTCCATATTCCTGCGGGAGTCGAGAACGATATGGTTCTTACAATCCGCGGGCAGGGCAATGCCCCGCGTCACGGAGGTGTCAACGGCGATCTGCTTATAGTGATTCAGGAAGAGAAAGACGCCGATCTCATCCGTGAGGGGAATGACCTGATCTATAACCTTATGCTTGATTTCCCGACTGCCGCTCTCGGAGGCACAGCCGAAGTGCCGACAATCGAAGGAAAAGCCAGACTGAAGATAGCCGCCGGCACGCAGCCCGGAAAAGTTCTCCGTCTGCGCGGCAAGGGTTTGCCCAAGATGAACAGCAATGTCAGGGGAGACCTGCTTGTGAATGTGATGGTATATGTTCCCGAACAACTCAGCGATGCGGAGAAAGCCGCAATAGAGAGTCTGAAGGACGCGCCCAACGTTGTTCCGACCCAATCTACCTCTCAGAGGATTTTCTCACGTCTGAGACATATTTTCAACAAAGAGAACCGAGGGGAGTAAAGTCTTAAGAAATGCTAAGAAAGAGAGAAGTTTTTGTTTCTCTCTTTTTTTTTACGTAATTTTGTTCAGACAAGTAACTAACTCCATATGCCTGATGGCCTACACCCCGCCCATAGATGAGAAACAGCTGGTCGAAGACCTGCAGAATCCGAAAACCGCACGTACGGCTTTCGATACCATGATGCGTGCGTACGGGGAGCAGGTCTACTGGCAGATAAGGAAAATGGTCGCAAGTCATGAAGACGCCAATGACCTCCTGCAGAACTGTTTCATGAAGGCATGGAGCAATCTTCAGAACTTCCGTGGAGATGCCAAACTGTCGACATGGCTTTACAAGATAGCGGTAAACGAAACGCTGAATTTTCTCAACAAGGAACGTCAGCGCAACAGTGTGAAGGAAGATGGAGACGACTCCTTCCTGTTGGCGAATATCGAAAGCGACGAATATTTCGACGGCGACAGGCTGCAGGCTGATTTTCAAAAAGCGATAGCGACGTTGCCGGAGAAGCAGCGGCTGGTATTCAACATGCGCTATTACGATGACATGAAGTATGAGCGTATATCAGAGATTCTCGGGACATCGGTAGGTGCGTTGAAG
>CAMWMW010000010.1 GCA_947175455.1 uncultured Porphyromonadaceae bacterium
ATGTGAATCCGGTGATTCATGCCGATTATTCCGATCCGGATGTGGTTGCCTCACCTGACGGCAAGACGTTTTATATGACGGCGTCAAGTTTCCAGTGCACGCCGGGTTTGCCGGTGTTGCGTTCGCATGATCTTGTGAACTGGACTCTGGTCAATCATGCTCTGGATTCGGTTCCTCCGGTTGATTTTTATGGTGCCGGCGTTCCCCGTCACGGAAAAGGAGTCTGGGCTCCATGCATCAAATATCATGACGGAGAGTATTATATCTATTGGGGAGATCCCGATTTCGGCATCTTCATGGTCAAGACCGCCGACCCGGAGGGCAAATGGAGCTGTCCGGTGCTTGTCAGAGCGGGAAAGGGACTGATAGACCCTTCTCCTTTCTGGGATGAAGACGGCAGAGCTTATCTTTCCAACGGATGGGCGGCATCGCGTGCCGGTTTCAACAGTATACTGACCTTGAGCGAGATGACGCCTGACGGCACGGCATTGATTTCAGCGCCGAGAATAATATATGACGGAAACGACGGTGTAAACCACACTGTGGAAGGCACCAAACTCTATAAACGCGACGGATACTATTATCTCTTCGCTCCTGCCGGAGGCGTTGCCGACGGCTGGCAGCTGGTGATGAGATCGAAGAATATCTACGGTCCTTACGAATCGAAAATCGTGATGTCGCAGGGGAAGACGGATATCAACGGTCCGCATCAGGGCGCATGGGTGCGCAATGCTTCGGGAGAGGACTGGTTCCTGCATTTTCAGGATAAAGGTGCGTTCGGAAGAGTGGTGCACCTCAATCCGATGAAATGGGTTGCCGGCTGGCCCGTGATAGGAGAGGACAAGGATGGCGACGGCTGCGGAGACCCGGTGAGGAAATACCGTCGTCCGTCGGTTGCCGAGGGGATGCCTGTCTCCGTTGGTCGCGCCGATGATTCCGCCTCGCTTTTCCAGTGGCATTCCAACTATAACGATTTCTACGGTTTCCCGTTGCCCGAAGGTATGATGAGGCTTTACGGACATACGCTTTCTGAAAACTTCGTGAATTTCTGGGAAGTTCCCAATCTTTGGCTTCAGAAATTCCCTTCCGACAGTTTCACGTTTACAGCCGATGTCGTTGTCAACGCCAAGGAGAACGCCGATGGCGTAAGCTCGGGAATCATAGTTATGGGATGGGATTATTGCCGTCTGGGTCTTGTGAAGCGCGGGGAGTCGTTCGTGTTGCAGCTTGTCAGCTGTCAGGATGCCGAACAGGGAGGCATAGAGACAGTGAAAGATGTGGCGGTCATTTCTCCTGACCGGGTGTATGCCGCCGGACTCCACGCCAATATGGAATGCAGGCTGAATCTGAGGGTCAAAGTTGATAAAAGCGGGATGTGCCGTTTCTCATATGCTCTTGGAGACGGAAAGTTCACAGACGTTGACGGAGGGTTCAGGGCGCGTGCCGGAAAATGGATAGGAGCCAAGGTGGGATTCTACAGTGTTGCCCCGGCAGGTTGCGGCGACAGGGGATGGATAGATGTGTGTTCAATAAGCAATAAATAAAAGATGAAAATATACAGTTTGATATTGTTAGCCGGAGTGGTGTTTATGACATGCGGTCTTGCAGCCTGTACGCAGTCTGCGTCGGCAGAGTCGATGGATGTTGCGGGTGCCCGTGATTATTGTCATTCGAAAGTTGAGAAAACACTTGGCGTGCTCTCTCGTGACAGCGTCGATTACACGATGATGCCTCGCAACATCGCTGCAGGCGATTCGGTATGGCATTGCCGCAAGGCGACTCCCGACGAGTGGTGTGCAGGATTCTGGCCCGGAGTCCTGTGGTACGATTATGAATTGTCAGGAGACGAAAAAATCAGAGAGCAGGCTGAACGTTACACCGCTTCTCTGGGTTATCTTTCGCGCAAACCTGTTTTTGACCACGACCTCGGATTCCTTATATTCTGCAGTTATGGCAACGGATACCGTCTGACGGGGAGGGATGAATATAAAGATGTTATTCTCGCGTCTGCCGATTCCCTTGCCACACTTTACAATCCGACTGTAGGCACACTGCTGTCATGGCCGCGCAACGTGGAGATGCTTGGCGGGCACAACACTATCATGGACAACATGATAAACCTCGAGATGCTTTTTTGGGCGGCGCGCAACGGCGGGGAACACAGACTTTATGACATCGCTGTGAAACATGCCGAGACAACGATGAACAACCAGTTCCGTCCCGACGGCACATGTTACCATGTCGCTGTATATGATGCGGAAAAAGGGAATCTCCTGCGTTGCATGACGCATCAGGGTTATGCTGACAATTCCACATGGGCACGCGGACAAGCGTGGGCGATATACGGCTATACCATGGTCTACCGCGAGACTAAAGACAAGAGATTTCTTGATTTCGCACGCAAGGTGACGGATGCGTATCTTGAGAGACTTCCCGATGATTATGTGCCTTACTGGGATTTTGACGACCCGACGATTCCCGCGGCACCGAGAGATGCCTCGGCGGCATGCGTGGTTGCATCCGCGCTGCTTGAACTTCAGGGCTATTGCGTGCCGGAAGAGGGGAAACGCTATATGGATATGGCGCGGAAGATGCTCGTTTCTTTGTCGGGCAAAGAATACAGGTCTGCCGACAGCCGGTGCAGCTTCCTTGACCATTCGGTAGGGCATAAACCCGCCGGCTCGGAGATCGATGCCTCCATCATCTACGCCGACTATTATTACATCGAGGCACTCAAACGTCTTAAAGACCTCGAAAGCTGACACTCTCTTACAGTTGTCTGATTTTACAGTTATCGGAAATACAGTTATCAGTAATACAGTTATCGGAAATAATATGTTATCGGTTCTCCGAAAATGAAGGCGGGGCAATCAGCCGTTCATCGTATACGGAGACACACAGTAAGGGCAGATGCCGGCAACGTAATCTGCCCTGACTGCTTATTCATAGCGCATTGTTTCGGCGGGGGAGATTTTTGCCGCGAAGCAGGAGGGGAGGATGAGGCAGAGGTAGATGACAATGACCGTGGCTGCGTTCAAGATGAGAATCGCCTGCCAGCTGATTTCAACGGGTACGAAATCGATGTAGTATGAATCAGGGTCGAGAGGGAGAAAATGCCATCTGTCTTGTGCCCAGAGCAACGCCAGCATAAGGGCGTTGCCGATTACAATCCCGGTCAAGGCTATGCGTATCGCCATGTATATGAATATACTTCTTACTTTTTTTACGGTTGCCCCGAGCGTGCGTATCAGTCCGATGAAACTCTTCTTGTCGAGGATGATGATGAGCATTCCGGATATGAGTGTGGCACATGCCACGATTGTCATCAACACCAGAATCACGATGACATTCGTGTCAAGCAGCGAGAGCCATCTTAAATATCCGGCTCCCTGGTTGAGCGCATTGTCCACGCGGTAGTATTTATACACAAGCCCTGATGCGAGAGCCTCGTTCAAAACAGCGGCGAGATGCTCCGCGTTTTCCTGAAGATTGTCGAAATCATCGGTAGTTATCGAAACCGAAGTGCCTTGTGTTCCGGATACATCGCCGAGATTCTGAATCAGCGGGAGGTTGCCGTAGACGAAAACATTGTCGTATGTGTCGAAATGAGAATTGTATATGGCTGCGATCTCAAGTCGGCGTACCCTGATCGAGCCTGACATGAAATAGGTGTCGATCTTGTCTCCCGCCTTAAGTCGCAACTGGTCGGCGGCTTTCCGGGATATCACTATCTTCATGTCGTTTCCCTCTTTGGAAAAGTCCGGCAGACTTCCCTCCTCTATGTTTGACGAAAGGAATTTCCGGAGTGCCTCTCCTTCCATGCTTTTGAGATATATGCCCTTGAAATCGTCAGCTGTCTTGAGGATTGCCGGAATCGATGCCTCCAGTGAATAGCTCTTGATAAAATCCTGCGAATCGAGGAGTGCACGCAGGGTTGGGGTGAGTGTTATAAGATTCGAGTCTTCCGGACCTGCGGGCACGGCATACAGGGTGATGTGTGAGTTAAACCCTATTACCTTGTCGCGGATTTCCCGCTTGAATCCCAATACAATGGCAATGGCGGCGAGCATCACCGCCACAGAAAGCGCCACGGCGGTGATTGCCACACGTATTGCGGGAGAACTGTGTTTCCCTCCTGAAGCAAGAGAGAGTCTTTTTGCAAGATACAAGGGATAACTCATGGCTCTCAGAACACAAACTGCAGGCGCGCCTGGATTATATTTACACCACGTCGCTCGCATACTGACGAATTGCGCACGTCAGTGTAGGAGTAACGCAGGCGGGCGATCATATATTTATTGATGTAATAGTTCAAGGTCAGGTTCCAGTCGTTGGAAATACCGCCGTCGATTCCCGCGGCTTGACTGTCGGCATTCGTATAGTCATATCCGGCGACAAGCTCCAGAGTCTTCGGCGACGGGAGAGCAAGAGCGCCTTCCGCTTCTGAGTATCTGTATTTGCTGTCGCCGAAAAGGAGACATCTCACCATGCCGAAAGTGCCGACGGCGTGATATGAAGGGATGCCGCTGTGTCTGGGCACTTTCATGTAATAGAACTGCGATTCGAGTGCGAACCGGTCTTTGGAAAGAGTCAGTTCAGGAGATAGTTTCCAGTCTCCCACCGCATCGGTCACGTCCGCCTCCAGCATTGCCACCTTGCTGACCGTAGTGGGGAAAGACGCCGAGAATGTGCGGAATCCGGCTGAAGCCTCCTCATCGCCCGCATCGTTGATCAGACGGGTGTGTGATGCAGTCTCGTAAGACACCGATCCTCCGACATGTAGTATGGAGCCGGGTTCGGTGTACGGATGCCACACGCCGCGCACCGCGCCGCCGACACTTACCTTCCCCTGCTCCGTGGCGTTGAGAGTCAGCGAACGACCGCCGACAAAAGCTGTAGCGCTCAGGAAATAAGAAGGATTGTAGCGGGTGTAGCCGAAACCGATCTTACGTGTCATCGTGCGGAAGAACGATTCCGAGATCTGCGGAAGCATACCCGGCTTGTATGATGCCGAGCCACCGCCGCGTATGCCGAACTGAGGAATGAAATATCCGAGACGCAGGTAATCCTTCTCGCCGAGACCGCGCTGGATATACACATCCTTCATCCCTATTTTTCCATAGGAGTATCCTATCTCCACGCGAGCCATCCATTTCTGGTATTGCGCCCTTACTCCCGCCCTGATTTCCGGCAGAGCCGCGCCGTCGCTGAAACCGTCTTTCGAAGGAAGGTACAACGCGCCGTCAACGTGTATGCGCCCTATCGGCGTTACGGTGATCTTGTCCTGCGCCGAGGCGGAGAATAGCGGAGAAACAGACGAAAGCAACAACAAGTATGCTAATTTGTGTGATTTTTTCATTGCTGAACTACATATTAGTGCATCTGCATTCTGCAGACGCGTCACAGGTGTTTTTAAACAGTTTTATAAATTGCGACAAAGTTAAGAAAAAATTTGGAGGTAAATTCAACAAATAGTAAATTTGCAGGTGAACTTCTCCAAACTTATCATTTTCTTAACAAAACGGTATGGTCCGGCTGAAGTGAAAACAAGGAATACTAACTTAAAGCTAAATACACATGGAACAAGAGTGTCAGAAGACGTGTCTGCATGACCGTCACGTTGCCTTGGGGGCATTGATGTCGCCCTTCGCCGGGTTCGATATGCCCATCCAGTATGCGGGCATCACCGAAGAGCATAACGCAGTGCGCCGGCACGTGGGAGTTTTCGACGTGAGCCATATGGGAGAGGTGCGCGTAAGCGGTCCCGACGCATATGGATTCGTCAGCCATATTTTTGTCAACGATGTGACCGGCGCTCCCGACGGTCAGATTTTCTACGGCATGATGTGCTATGAAAACGGCGGCACTGTCGATGACCTTCTGGTTTATAAGGTTAACGACGAGGAATATTTCCTCGTGATCAACGCCTCCAACATAGACAAGGATGTCGCCTGGATTCTTCAGAACGCCGAGGGATTCGATGTCAGAATCGAGGACCAGAGTCCTTATTACGGAGAAGTGGCGGTGCAGGGCCCCGAGGCTGAGGCAGCCATGGAGGAAATTCTCGGCATTCCTGTAAAAGATATCGCATTCTATAATTTCAAGACAATGAATGTGGACGGCGAAGAGATCATCGTGAGCCGCACCGGATATACCGGAGAGGATGGCTTCGAGGTCTATGGCAGCCATGACTTCACCCGCAAGGTCTGGGACAAACTCATGAAAGGAGGCGTGCAGCCTTGCGGACTGGGATGTCGCGACACCCTTCGTTTCGAGGTGGGTCTTCCCCTTTATGGCGACGAACTGAGCGCGGACATCACTCCGATCGAGGCAAGTCTCAGCATGTTCGTGAAACTCGACAAACCTGAATTTATAGGGAAGGAAGCACTCGCGGCTCAGAAAGCAGAGGGGGTGAAACGTCGCATCGTGGGTCTTGAACTTGAGGGCAACGCGATTCCGCGTCACGGATATCCTGTGGAGGTAAACGGCGAACAAGTAGGAGAGATCACCACCGGTTACCGCTCCATCTCCACCGGCAAAAGCGTGGCTATGGCAATGATCAACAAACCCTACGACAAGCTGGGAACGGAAGTGGAGGTCAGAATCCGCAAAAAGACTTTCCCCGCAAAAGTGGTCAAGAAACGCTTTTACGACAAAAACTATAAGAAATAATCAACATTAATCAGAAATTATAAGAATTAAAGATATGAGCAAAGTAATTGAAGGTCTGCTTTACGCAGAATCACACGAGTGGGTAAAGATCGAAGGTGACATCGCCACAATCGGTATCAGCGACTATGCGCAGCATGCGCTCGGCAACATCGTATATGTAGACATGCCCGAGGTCGGAGACGAAGTGACGGCAGGTGAGGATTTCGGCGCCGTGGAGTCTGTAAAGGCAGCCAGCGACCTTATCAGTCCTGTGTCGGGCGAGGTTGTGGAGATCAACGAGGAACTCGAAGACGCTCCCGAGGCTATCAATGCCGACGCTTTCGCAAACTGGATTATCAAAGTGAAGATTTCCGATCCTTCGGAGGCAGAGAATCTTCTTGATGCAGCCGCTTACGCAAAACTTTGTGAAAATGAGTAACAGATTCATCCCTCACACCGAGGAAGACATCCGCGTGATGCTTGACCGCATCGGTGTGCAGAGCGTCGACGACCTCTATAACGACATACCTGCTGAAGTTATCTTCAAGGAGGATTATGATATTCCTTCGGCAATGTCAGAGATGGAGCTCCGTCGCCATTTCAGTGAACTCGGTGCAAAGAACCGCACTCTCAAGGTGTTTGCCGGAGGCGGTGTCTATGACCACTATTCACCCTCTGTGATCTCCCATCTGCTCTCACGCAGCGAATTCTATACGGCATACACTCCCTATCAGCCGGAAATCTCGCAGGGCACGCTCCAGTATATTTTCGAATACCAGAGCATGATCAGCGAGCTTACAGGTATGGAGTCCACCAACGCCTCCATGTATGACGGGGCTACCGCCGCCGCCGAGGTGATGTTCATGATGGTGGCGTCAGTCCGCAAGAAGAACAGAGTGCTTCTTTCAGCCACGCTCCCGGAGAATGTGCTTGAGGTGGTTCGTACATATGCCGGCTTCCATGGCGTGGATCTCACGCTTGTTCCCGAGAAGGAGGGTGTTACCGATCTTGAGGCAATGAAAGTCGAACTGCGTGCCGGAGACGTTGCGGGAGTTCTTCTTCCGTGTCCCAACCGTTACGGGATAGTGGAAGACTTCACCGGTTTTGCCGATGCCGTGCATGAGGTCAAGGGCATGATGGCTGTCTATGCCGATCCTTCGGCGCTGGCGGTTCTCAGGACACCTGCCGAATGGGGTGCCGATGTCGCCTGCGGCGACGGTCAGACACTCGGAATGCCGATGCAGTTCGGCGGCCCGTACCTCGGCTTTATATCATGCAAGAGCCATATGTTGCGCAAAATGCCCGGACGTGTCGTTGGCGCGACCACCGATGCGTCGGGAAAGCGTTGCTATGTGCTTACTCTCCAGGCGCGCGAGCAGCACATACGCCGCGAGAAAGCAACGAGCAACATCTGCTCCAACCAGAGCCTGATGGCATTGTATGCCACCATATATCTCTCACTTATGGGTCGTAAAGGTCTTGTGGAGGTAAACAGACTTTCTGCCGACGGCGCGCATTATCTTCACGACAAGCTCGTGGCAAGCGGCAAGTTCACCCCGGCATTCGACAAGCCATTCCTCAAGGAGTTCACATTGAAGACCGGTCTTGACGTGAAGGCAATGAACGCCCGTCTTCTCGAAAAGGGATTCATGGGACCGCTGGATCTTGGAAACGGCATGGTCGAGTTTGCCGTAACGGAAAACCGTACGCGTGAGGAAATCGACGAATTTGTAAACATAATTCTGGAGGCCTGAGAGGAAGAAAAATGAAATATTACGATAAGCTGATATTTGAATTGTCTCGTCCCGGCAGAAGGGGTTATGAATTGCCCGCCGGCAATTACGGCACCGATGCCCTCGCCTCGCTGCCCGGAAACCTGCTGCGCGAGGAGGCTCCGGAACTGCCGGAGGTGAGCGAGCTTGATGTGGTGAGACATTACACCAACCTGTCAAACAAAAACTTCGGTGTGGACACCGGATTCTATCCATTGGGCAGCTGCACGATGAAATACAATCCGAAGATCAATGAGGAGGTGGCTGCCATGCCGGAATTTTCAGCACTGCATCCGCTGCAGGGTGAAGATACCGCGCAGGGTGCGCTCGAACTTTATTACAATCTGCAGCGCGCGCTTTCCAATATCGCGGGTCTTGCCGAGTTCACGCTCAATCCTTATGCCGGAGCTCACGGTGAGCTGACCGGTCTGATGGTGATGCGTCAGTATCACATATTGCGCGGCGACACGAAACGTACTAAAGTGATTGTGCCCGATTCCGCCCATGGTACCAACCCGGCGTCTGCCATGGTAGCCGGTCTTGAGGTGGTAGAGGTGAAATCCAAGCCCAACGGTTCAATAGACGTAGAGGATCTCAAACCCCTTCTCGATGATACCGTAGCCGGCATAATGATGACCAACCCCAATACTCTCGGAATGTTCGAGACCGAGATTGTGGAGATCGCGAAGCTTGTTCACGATGCCGGAGGTCTTCTCTATTACGACGGAGCCAACCTGAACCCGATGCTCGGCAAGGTTCGCCCCGGCGACATGGGATTCGACATAATGCATATCAACCTTCACAAGACTTTCTCCACGCCCCACGGAGGCGGAGGTCCCGGTTCCGGTCCTGTCGGTGTCGCCGCACACCTGGTGGAGCTTCTTCCCGCACCGCGTGTCGTCAAAGATGCTGAAGGACGGTTCCATATCGAAGGGAAGAATGACAAGAGCCTCGGCAGTGTCAGCTCGTTCCTCGGCAACTTCGGGGTGATGATGAAGGCGTATGCCTATATCCTCAGTCTCGGCAAGGAGAATCTGAAGAATGTGGGTCCTATGGCGACTCTCAACGCCAACTATATCAAGGAATCGCTAAAAGACGACTATCTCCTTCCGATAGAGGGCGCCTGCAAGCACGAGTTCGTGTTTGACGGTCTCAGGGACAAGTCTACGGGCGTGACAACGCTTAACGTCGCCAAGCGTCTTCTCGACTATGGCTTCCATGCGCCGACAATATATTTCCCGCTGCTTTTCCACGAATCGATGATGATCGAGCCTACCGAGACCGAAAGTCTGGAGACTCTCGATGAGTTTATCGAGGTGATGCACAAGGTGGCGAAGGAGGCACGCGAGAATCCGGATATGGTGAAGAACGCGCCTCTGACTACGCCGATATCGCATCCCGACGAGACGACAGCGGCAAAGAAACCGATTCTTTCATACCGTCAGCTCAAGGCAGAACAATAATGCATAGTGACGTTATAATAATAGGAGCCGGCCCCGGAGGGTATGAGACCGCTCTGGGCGCCGCGCACCGTGGCAAGAGTGTCACACTCTTCAACGGCGGTGCGCTCGGCGGCACGTGCCTTAACGAGGGATGCATCCCTACCAAGTGTCTTTGCCGCGATTCCGAGATGGTGATGCAGTTCAAGGAAGCCGACCGGTTCGGTATAGAGGACTTCACTTTTTCGGTTGATTTCAACCGTATCATCGAGAGAAAACGGAATGTCACCGACCAGCTTCGCGACGGCATCGCAGCGATGCTCCGTCAGGCAAAGGTCAATGTCGTGGATGCCGTGGCGAGCTTCAGGGATGACCGCACTGTGGTTGCCGGCGGCGAGGAATATACCGCCGACAATATCATTATCGCCACAGGCAGCGTCTCGAAGTCTTTGCCCATTCCGGGACATGACCTCGAATGTGTGATGGATTCGACGGATATTCTCAATATAGAGTATGTCCCGGCATCGCTGACCATTATCGGCGGCGGTGTCATCGGCATGGAATTTGCATCGATATTCGCCGGTCTCGGCTCGAAAGTCACCGTCATAGAGTTCATGAAGCAGATTCTCCCGCCGTTTGATTCCGATATAGCGAAACGCCTCAAACAGACTTTGTCGAAGCGGGGTGTGGAGATAATCACCGGTGCGGCGGCGAAGAAAATCGAGCAGAACGAAGACTATGAGATTGTGGTGACATACGAGGCGAAGGGGAAGGAGCAGACGGTTGTAAGCACCGACCTTCTGATGGCTGTAGGGCGTGCTCCCCGGGTAGACGGACTCAATCTCGAAGCCGCCGGCGTGGAGTATTCGGCAAAGGGTATACCTGTCGATGACAATATGCGCACCAATGTGAGACATATCTTTGCCATAGGTGATGTCAACGCACGGATGATGCTCGCTCATGTGGCTACATTCCAGGGGCAACGCGCTCTCAATGCTATTGACGGAAGAAACGACGGCATACGGTTCGGTCTGGTACCTTCGGCAGTGTTCACCGTTCCGGAATGCGGCATGGCAGGCATGACGGAAGACGAGTGCAAGGCTAAAGGAATCGAGACGGTGTGTGGCAAGAGTTTCTATCGTGCCAACGGCAAAGCCCTTGCCATGGGCGAGAGCGACGGGTTGTGCAAGCTTGTCTTCGACAAGGGTACGCACAAGCTCCTTGGCGCGCATATCATGGGAGCGGATGCGGCATTGCTCGCACAGGAGGCGGT
>CAMWMW010000011.1 GCA_947175455.1 uncultured Porphyromonadaceae bacterium
GAACAATAGATTCAGGCTCATGCATTGAAATTTAATTGCTTTTAAGGGAGCCGGAAGACTTTTGGTAAATCTTCCGGCTCCCTTAAAAGTTAATGCAGACAGCATTTTTCTATTTCCTCCCTCCGGCGAATAACTTTTCAATACGGTTTCCGGTTCTGCGAATGTATATTCCGCTTGCCGGCGGTCCGGATAATTTTCTGCCGGTCGTGTCGAAATAATCCGTTTTCTCATTGATTGAGGAGTCTTGGATTGTTGAAACAGAGGTGCTTATATCTTTCTCTTCTGTTATGCCGTTGTAGAAGATTCGAAATGCATAAAACTGCACACTCGCATTCTGATTCTGTTTCGGGACACAAATATAAACTGAGTGCAGAGGGGACAATGAAACATCATCTGGTCTTGTATATGATGCTTGGGGGGTAATGGTATTTTTGTAAATTGCATTGTATATGTCACTTGCTGAAGAGGTGAGAATTGTACTGGTATTAATGGTTGTAGAAAAATGCTCATTATCGTTAGACATCAGTTCTATCTGTGTGTTATTATCCAATCCTATCGCATATGTGTTTATCCTAAGACAATTCATAAGCAATGATGTTTTGAAATTAATTTTAATCCATGTGTCCGTTTCGTTATTTACATCGCCATTCATGCGGATACCGGAACGTCCGTTAACAATGTCGATATTGTTGCATTCGATACTTTCCACCCACTCTTTTGCTTTTTCATCAAGCAGGTTCATTAAATCTTCTCCTGTGCAATTATTTATATTACCCTTGGGCGTTTCTTTTAGAAAGGATATGATTGTGTTTTGAATTTGTGCCATGTTTGTCAGCGTTCCAGTAATGGCAAATGCAATCACGAAGCAGAATTTAATACAAAGATGTTTCATGTTATTTTGGGTTAAGTGGTTAGTAAAATTCTACCGTTTGGGATTTATAGAACTGATTCGTTTGAAAATCAGATGTTTTACAAATAGGTTGTAAATGTATCTAAAATTGTCGAATACTGCAAGTTTTGTCTATATAATTATGTATCAATGCTGCATTTTAGTATTTTCAAGGTTAAATAAGTCATTTATACAAAGCGTTCATTTGCATTTATAGCTTTGGGACAGTTTCTAAAATTCAGTGTTTTATAAAAGAAATCTTATGTCTGATATGTTATATAGTTAAATGTTGCACGTGTAATACACAAGAGCACTTAAGTGCGTAATTTACAGCAAGCGATAAAAATATTTATCATGGATTTAGAATCAATCATATATAAAGACCCGACAATAGTAAATCCGCAGAAGGGGGATCTGCTGATAGCAGAGCCATTGCTTGACGAACCGTATTTCAAACGCAGTGTTATTCTCCTCCTTGACGAGGATATTAATCAAGGTCACATAGGTCTTACTTTAAACAAGACAACGCCTGTGTCTCTTCAGGATCTTTTCCCCGACTGGAAAGCGGGTGCCGGAGTGCCTGTTTACAGTGGTGGTCCGGTCGAGGCTGACAGGCTTTTCATGTTGCACACTATGGGTGACAGATTTGAAGGTTCCATGGAAGTGTCGCCGGGTCTTTATGTAGGTGCTAAACTTGACGAAATAATCGACTACATCAACAATAATGGAAATACAGAAGGGAATATACGTTTTTTTCTTGGCTATAGCGGCTGGAGCAAAGGACAGCTGACTTCGGAAATATTGAAAAACACGTGGGCGTTAAATCCAAACCCCGGTCATACGGATGTATTGACCGGGGCTGAAGACTTATATTGGAGAAGGGAAGTCAGACGGCTTGGAGAGAAATATCGGAGCTGGCTTCTTGTCCCTTCGAATCCTGCATTTAACTGATGTCCGGTGTCTGTCTTATATTTTTCACAGCTTCTTATTTTGTATGAGATAGAGAACTCTGCTCGACCAGTCAGTCTCGTTCTTTTTGGCAAGCTTGTGGTTCACCGGAATTTCAAGACCATTTTCCATGAGGAATTTCCCGGAGAATGATTTGCCCTCGAATGAAAGCGGCTTGGTATCGATCCTGTTTAGTTCATGGACCACGTATTCCTTTTCCGGATCAAGACCTTTCATGGTGACGCGAGGAAGAATCTCGTTGCGGAAAGCGCGTGTTTTCCACCAGTAGAATACAGCCTTGTCTTTTTCCGGAGCAACATACATCAGAGATGCCGCGCCTTTTTCATCGTAAGGCGAAAGAAGCCGATAAATATCGCCGAACTGCACAACAGGTCTGATCTGCTTGTATTCCGCTATGGCGCGTTTGGTCTGCTCTTTCTCTTCAGGCGTCATATTGTCCGGTTGAATTTCCATTCCAAGTCTGCCGCTCATCGCCACGTCTGTCCGGTATTTAATCGGGATAAGACGGTGTGTCTGATGGTTTGGCGAAGCACTGATATGCGATCCCATTGCTATTGCGGGGAAGAAATAGGATGTTCCCCACTGCATGTATATTCTTTGCAGCGCGTCGGTGTTGTCTGATGTCCAGAACTCATCGAACCAGGGGAGAATGCCGTAATTCACGCGTCCGCCGCCTGAAGCGCAAGCCTGGATGGTCACATCAGGATATTTGGCGCGTATTCTCTGCAGTGTGTTCTGGAGTCCTTTCTGATATTCGATGTAGAGATGACTCTGTTTGTCGGCGGGAAGATATTGCGAGCCATGATTCTCGATGTCCATGTTTGCATCCCATTTTATATAGTCTATTTCGGGATATTTGGTCATGAGAGTGTCGACAATGTTAAATACGATGTCTTGTACTTTCGGATTCGACATGTCAAGAATCAACTGTGTCTTTCCGCGTCCGAATTTGGCTTTGCGGTCAGCAGGTCTGATTATGTATTCAGGATGCTTTTCAAAGAGTTCGCTCTTTGAATTGACCATTTCCGGTTCTATCCATATGCCGAACTTGATACCGTTCTTTTTTGCCTCGTCTACGAGTCCCTGTATTCCGCCGGTAAGTTTGCGTGTGTCTACTGTCCAGTCTCCCAGACCTGCGGAATCATTGTTGCGCGGATACTTGACACCGAACCAGCCGTCATCCATGACGAACAATTCGCCCCCCATGGCGGCTATATTTTTCATCATGTTTGCCATTCCGTTCTCATTGATGTCAAAATACACACCTTCCCAGGAATTGAGGAGTACTTTGCGCGGAGTGTCTCCATGTGCCAGACGGTGGTTGCGCCCCCATTTATGGAAACTGCGGCTGACACCGCTGAGTCCTTCGTCACTCCATGCCAGGGCAAGGGGAGGGGTTACAAACGTCTCGCCTTTGCCGAGCTTATAATGTGAATCTTCTTCATTGATGCCGGCAAAGAAATGGTGGCTGTCTGTTTCATCGGTATCAATCCGCAGTTTGTAGTTGCCACCGTAGCACAGTGCCGCTCCGATTGTTCTGCCGGTGTTCTCCTGTGGTTTGCCGTCAAGAGAAAACATTACCTCGGAATGGTCAAAACGCGAGTTCCGGACTCCTTCGTGGCTTTTGATAACTTTCATTCCGCGGGTGAGAGGTTCTTCAGTCAGCCTTGTCTCATTTCCCCAGGCTCCATGAAGTGACGACAGCCATACGTCACCGCTTCTGATGGGAAGATATCCTGAAGCAAAACGCGTGAGGGTGACAGGTGATATTTCGTTGTTTGTGATTTCTGTCCAGGTCTCCATCACGTTTTCGTCTTTCCAGGTCTTGTAGTTGACTTTTACCACAACCGGATAATGTGTGTCCTTAAGTGTCACGGTCGTGATGTCGGCTCCGTTGTCGTGAGTTGAGGATATTCCGTCAACTACAAGGTCGAGAGTCATGTCGCCGTCACTGTGAATCATCGCTATCGCCGTCTCGGGCATAGTGATCATTCCATAATCGGGATAGGCGGAATATATTTTTCCGCTTGCTGAACGCAATGCCGCCGCATCGTTTTCAGAAATTTTTCCGCCGTAATAGAGGTGACGCAGCTTTTTACCTTTCTCCGCTTCAAGAACAAGAGATGTGTTTTGCGTGTCTATTTTTACATTTTTGGCGGATATCTCAGTAACAGTGATACTTGATATTATTGTTGCAAATAGTAAAGTTATGGATTTCCAATTCATAAATGATGATGATAACTATTAAAACTATTAAAACTAATGAAAATTATGAGAGGTAAATTATTTTATTCTGATTGTTCAATAGAGCGATTGAACCGATTGATTCATTTCACTCTTTGCGTGCCTCCTTAAGCAGCTCACAGAACTCCGCGATGCTTTCGGCAGTTATGTCCGGTTGCGGGTCAGATTCCATGGCAGTCTCAAGTGTTGTCTCACCGGAAAGCACCAGCACACCGAGCGAGCCGGCATTGCGTGCCGTGGCGACATCGGTATATATTCTGTCACCGCACATCGCCACCTCTTCCGGCTTCAATCCCTCGCGGAAGCAGATTCCTGAAAGCATGTCGGGATTGGGTTTGCCGATTACGGCATCCGGTCTGCGTCCGGTGGCATGCTCGATACATGCGCATAACGAACCGCAGTCAACAAGCACGGTCTTCAGGTCTGTAGGACACACACGGTCAGGATTGGTCGCGATGTAAGGAACTCCCTCGGCTGCCAGCCATGAGGCATGACAGAGTTTAGGGTATGTCAGTGTCGTGTCAAACGCTACAACGAGACAGTCCGGTTTCTGTCCGGGATCGTCCGGCAGGAGCTCGAATCCGGCTTTACGGAACTCTTCTTCCATACTGGGGGTGCCGACAACATACAGTTTCCTGGCTTCCGGCATCTTGTCGCGCAGGTAATCTATTGCAGCCACCGAGGAGGTATACATTTCCTCAGATGTGGCTTTGATGCCAAGCTTTTCAATTTTCAGCAGATAGTCGGCAACGCTCTTTGTCGGATTGTTTGTAAGGAAAGAGTATTTTATCCCCATATCCTCGAGATCCTTAAGGAAACCCAAGGTGAATGGAAACAATCTCGAACCTAAATATATTGTTCCGTCCATGTCAAGAGCCACATGCTTTATCTTACGGCATTTTGCCATAAGTTCTTCGTGTCTGAACGGAGAATGATATCTGTTAAATTCCATTTCTTGATGCTGGTTATTTTAATTTCTTAATCATATGTCGGCATCATCGTTGGTTACATTACCTTCGATTTTGCTTACGTTGCGTGCCTCGGCCTCGAGTGAAGCGTAGAATTTATTGGAACGTTCATAGCCGTCGCGCGGCGCAAGCCACATGGTAAGGAATGTAACGGCACCGAGACATCCTACACCTATGATGATATAGAACACCATGTTCCAGCCCCAGTGGTCGGCAACGATACCGATACCGATAGCCGACAGGAAAGAACCGACATATCCGAAAATACCGGCGAGACCATTGGCAGTAGCCGATGCTTCTTTGGTGGCGTGGTTTGCTGAGGCGATGCCAATGAGCGCCTGTGGACCGTAGATGAAGAACCCTGCCATTGCAAGGATTATGATAGAGACAATAACAGGCAGTCCGGGCATGAAAATGAACGCGCTCATGAAAATTACAGCACAAACCATGCATACAAGACACATACGGTGGGCTTTACCTTTGAAGATATGGTCAGTTGCCCATCCCGCACCGATTGTTCCGACGATAGCGAATATCTCGAACACACCAACAGACCACGCTGCGTCCTCAATGCTCATGTTACGTGCTTCGGTCAGGAATTTAGGTCCCCAGTCAAGTATACCCATACGCATCACGTATACGAAAATGTTTGCAATGCAGAGAGTCCATATCCAACGGTTTGTCCAGACCATTATCTTAAGGAACTGCTTGCGCGATGCCGGTTTCCCTTCAGCCTTTTCACTCATGCCGGTTTTAGTTCCCGGAAGTTCGGGAAGACCAACAGAGCGAGGATCGTCACGGAGTCCGAAGTAGATCCATAACGCACAGCATACAGCTATTCCGGCAGGAATCCAGAAGCAATATTTCCAAGCATCCCAATGCTGGGCATATCCCATTATGGTCTTGAGATGAGCTTCATTCGAGGGATCCAGATTAAGGTTTGCGGCAATGCGGGCTATAATGCTGTGGTCAGAACTCAGGTCTGTACCCATTGTGCCCATTATGTATCCGCACACCACCACAGCGAGTGCCGCTCCGATTGAGTGTGAAGTATTCCATATAGACATCTTTGTGGCAAGCTGCGAAGGATGTATCCAGCAGGGGAGCAGGCGTGCGCACGGCGGATAACCTACACCCTGGAAAAGCTGGTTGCATATGATTGTCACAGCCATTACCATCACGAGCATATTGATGAAATCCGGACCGGCGTCCACTCCTGTGATCCAGCCGCTGATGTTCACTCCGAAGCCGAACGCAAGGTTTGACAATGCGCATAAAAGAAGACCTATCGCCATTATCACACGTGCGCTGAAACGGTCAACAATAAAGCCGTTGATGAACCGCGACAGACCGTATACAAGAGATCCGATACCGATAACGATACCGAAACTCGTGTTTGATATGCCATATTGGGCGGTAAGTCCCGGCATGGCTATCGAGAAGTTCTTGCGCACGAAGTAGTAAATGGCATAGCCTATCATCGAGACGATGATCGTGCGGAGCTGCCAGTGCTGGTATTTCTTTATCGTTTGTTTGTCCCAGCCTTCAAAGATGTTTTCTTTTGACATGATGTAGGTTTGTATCGAAAAGTATTTGACAGTTCTAAAGTAGTCCGTTTGCCCGCATTGTGGCTTCGACATCGAGGGCTTCGGCAATCAGTGTTATCGGATTTTCCACTTTTGCACCGGTGCTCATCTCAATCTGCCATTTACAGGTTTCGCAGTCTGTGGCTACAACATCAGGATGCTCGTTCTCGATCGCTTCGAAAAGTTCCGCTCCTATTTTCTGTGAGTATTCGTAGTTCTCTTTCTTGAAGCCGTATGTTCCGGCTATGCCGCAGCATTGCGAAGGAAGCGGCACAAATTCGATGCCGGGAATCATCTTCAGCAATCCTGTGGAATATGCCGCCCATCCAAGCTTCTGCATGTGGCAGGGTGTATGATACGATACACGTTTCTTGTAGTCGTCACGGAAAACAAGTTTTATTTCGCCGTCATTTATCTTGCGCGACAGGAACACTGTTGCCAGCATTATGTCAGAACGCACATCGGAATTTTCCAATCCAAGAAGGTGCGGATATTCATCGCGGATGGTAAATGCGCATGTCGAACTTGTCGAGAGTACAGGCATATCCTGCTCTACAGCCTCGCGTATTGATTTCAGATTTATTTCAGCATCGTGCTTTGCTCTTGAAATCAGTCTGTTGGCGATTTTTGCCACACCGCAGCATTTCTGTTTTGAGAGAGGCAACATACCGTATCCTACTGCATTCAGTATCTTGACGAGGTCTTTGCCGAGAGAAGGATTGTTATAGTTCACATAGCATCCGTGAAAATATGCTATGTGTTTCTGGAATTTTTCCTGTTCCGGCTGAATTTTCTTCAGATATGTCGAGAACTTATGTGATGCGTATTTGGGGAATGTGCGGTGTTTGTCAACACCGATAATATCCAGTCCGGCTTTTGCTATACCCGAGCTAAGCACCGGGTTCACGATAGGAGCGAAAGCTGTGGCGAGATTTCCCATGACATCCGTTTCGGCAAGCATGTGGTCACGCAGTTTCGGCGGTTTTGTGTCGTATTTGATTCTTGCGCGTTGAATAATGTCGCCAATCTTCACGTTTGATGGACACGACACTTCGCATCGTTTGCAATTGAGACAGTATTTCAACGCCTTATCATAAAAATCCGGGCTTTTCAAACGGTAGCGTTCACCATCGGGACCTGCCATTTTAGGTCCCGGATAATCCGGATTTACCGCCATTACAGGACAATATGCCGTGCATATGGTGCATTTGATGCATTCCTCAAAATTATTGGCGCTTATATTTTGTTCCTGATAATTCATTTCAATGTGTCTTTAAATATTCATAGCAAGGTCTGCGGTGTGGATGCCTGTAAGTATTGCTGTTCCCGCTCCTGAGTCTTCCTTGAGAGAATTGCAGTGGGCGAGTGTCGAGCCTGCGACAAGGAGATTCTTGATTTTTGTTCCCTTCAGCGAGGGGTGGAAATCCTTGTCAATCTCAACGCCATATTCCATATAAGGCTGAGCGTCAAAGAAATTAAAGTCATACCATTCATCTCGATTGGAGGAGTAATTCACATCAAGTCCGAATACAGGTTCATAAAAATCGTGTGGATTTGATTTTATTCCCTCTCCGAAAATATTGCCGGAGGCAAGTATGAATGCATCGGCTTTAAGATGGTCTTCACCGAAATTGGTAGTTACCAATGCCTTGACACTTCCGTTTTCGATAATTCCTTTTTCCACCCTGTCACCGAGAAGGTATGTGCCGCCTAATTTCTCGAAATAGTGCTGGAGAATATGTTGGGTGCGCAGTCCTGGAACAGAAACGGGAATTGTCGGCACACAATAAAGAGGATTGTTTACCATTTCCCGCATTCTGTCGAGCTGACGCTCATCATTGATGCCTATTACCGCCGGAATAAGAACTGACTCGTCCTTGCCGGTGCATGAGTTGATTTTAGAGGCGAACTCTTCAATGGTAGCGCGGTCCATCTGTTTGGCTATGGATGCTGCGCGCATGTCAAAGTTAGACTCGCGAAGATGTGTCAGACGCTCGAGATCTATCGTCTCTACTCTGCAGCATACCCCTTTCTTCTCAAGGTTCTCTACCATGAAAGCCGGATAACTTTCGAGAAAACCCTTTATTGACACAATGAGGGCTTTTTCGAACGGTTTTTCATCAAGTTTGCTGAATGTGGGGAGTCCGTTAAGAGTAAGCCAGGAAGGACGCGGTTTGCCGAAAGGAGTAAGTGTGAAATGATTTGCCTCTGCCGAGCCGGTTACGGTTATACCGGCTTTCTGAAGCATCGCAGGTACTTCTGTCGCAAGTCTTTTGACGCGATCCTTACCCATAAGGCGGTATGGATGTTTCTCAGGCAGACGGTCTATTTCCTCCAACGGGTTGAGAACAGTCTTGTCTCCGTTTTTACCGAGAAGTCCGAATGATCCGGCGCAAAAATGCAGAGCACTCTGTCCGGAAGACACAATTGCCGTTTTCTTACCCTGCTCCGCCAGCCTGATTCCTGCTGAAAGTCCGCAAAGTCCGCCTCCAATAATTATATAATCGAATTTCATTGCGCAGAAGTAATTTTAGTTTCATCACTGTTTTCAGTCTCCATTCCGCATACACCCTCATATATCCATGAAGTGAAATATGCTTCAGCGAGGGAGCGACCCCATGCCACAGGTCTGACTCCCTTCCATCGTTCCTGCAAGAATGACTTCAGATCTGTTATGGCGCGCTCGTTGCCGAATTTCGAACCCAATATTGCCGCCGCTCTCGATGCGCATATTCCACCCTGGCATGTCCCCATGCCGAGACGCGTGCGACGGCGCAGATTCACAAGGTTATTGACATGAAGGGTGTCGATGGCATATTTTATTTCGCCGACCGAAACCTGTTCACATTCGCAGACAAGCGCGTCATCGGCATCGGAGTCATATTTTATCTGGGATGACAGGGAGCCGTGACGTTCGCGTGCCGCAATCTGTCCGGTGCCCATGTCGATGATATGTTTTTTGGAGTCAGACGGGTTCTCCTTTGTGAGTTCCGAACCGGGAAGCGGGTCTACGGCTGTCGTGCATGCCGCATCGACTCCGAGTTTCTTGCAGACCATATCGGTTGCGGTTTCCGCCATCAGGCGGTATGTCATTAGCTTGCCGCCGGAAATGGTGACGAATCCTTCGACACCATCACGCGTTGCATGGTCAAGACATACGATGCCTCGGGAGATCTTTCGTCCCGTCGGGTCTGAATCATCTGCAATGAGAGGTCTTACTCCGGCATATGCTCTGAGTATTCTTGTCCATGAAAGGGAGGGTACAAGCTGACAGCCTTGATTGAGGAGAATGTCAACTTCCTCCTGAGTCACTTCCATATTGTCAACCTCGTCGTAGGGTATTCTGCTGGAAGTTGTGCCGATGAGTGAAATGGTATCGCCCGGCACGAGAATATCTGCGTCAGCCGGTTTGCGACAGCGGTTGATTACCATATTGTTGACACGGTGTCCGAAAATCAGGAGTGCTCCCTTTGCCGGGAACATATTGATTGTGATTCCTGCCTGTTGTGCGATGCCATGGCTCCAGATGCCGCCGGCATTGACAGTGATTCGCGCTCTGATTTCCTTCTCTTCGCCCGTGATCGAGTTTCTGACCTTCACACCGATTACCCTGCCGTTATCCTGAATCAGCTCCACCACCTCATGGTATGTGAGCACATCTGCTCCATGGATGCGGGCGTCAAGAACGTTTGCGGTCGTGAGACGGAAGGGATCTATCGCTCCGTCAGGAACGGATACCGCACCGATTATATCCGGATTCACAGCCGGCTCCATGCGTATCACGTCTTTGGGGTCAAGCTGGCGGGCATCAATTCCGGCAGCATGACATGATTCTATGAATGTCTTCTGATAACCCAGGTCATCTTCGGGCAAAGTCACAAAAAGTCCGCCGGTCTCTTCAACGCAGTGAGCGGCGATTTTGCGAAGAATCATGTTTTCCCGGATGCATTCGGTGGCAGACTCGTGGTCTGTCACTGCATAACGGGCTCCACTATGAAGCAGGCCGTGGTTTCTGCCGGTCGCTCCCGCCGTGAAGTCAAGGCGCTCGATGAGCATGACTTTAAGACCACGCTTTGCGCAGTCTCGAGCGGTTCCGGCACCGGTGGCGCCGCCGCCAATCACGATCACATCGTATTCTTTGTTTTTCAGGTCGACATTCATTGATTATACCGTAAGTCAGGTTTCGATGTTATACAAATTTGTTTTCGCTGCAAAAGTAAATAACTTTCTTTTAATAAGCAAAAATATTACGAAAAAAATAGGTATTTACTTTGAGTTATTTGAAAATTTAACGTTTACGATATGCCTAAGGTTGAGTGGTTGCTATTCTTT
>CAMWMW010000012.1 GCA_947175455.1 uncultured Porphyromonadaceae bacterium
ATAGAAGCCGGGTGTCGGGTTCTATGGATAACGTGGCTCCTTTGTCTACAACAACGGAGTCGAAGAGGACATATGGCAGCTCGGCGGTGAAGCGGGTGTCTTCGGTGATGCGGCGGCATTTCAGTCGCGTCACATTCTGACCGTAAGCTTCCAGCAGGACGGTCTGTGTGACTCCGTTTGTCACGAATTCAAGCTCATCCTCTACCCTGTATGGCTCTTTGCTCTGCGTCTCCGGTATGAAACATTCGATAAACATGAATATCGAGTCTTCTTTCCATATCTCTACATCATGGAAGTCTTTGCCGCTCACGCCGTCTACGTTGATGCTGAAGTTGGAATCCGGATTTTTCAGACGTATCGAGGAAATCACTATTCCTTTTTTCGCGCGGTTCGCCACTGTCAGCCGTGCGGTCGGGGTGCCGAGGTCGGTGAAGACGGTGTCGAAGCTGACGGTGTCGCGTGAAAAGGTCAGTATGTCGTTGGGCGACGTGGAGATGGCATCGCTTATACATGAGGTGGCGGTTAAACCAATCCACCATATTATTGTCATAAAAATCAAGAAAGCTTTCTTCATAATATATTAAAAACGCCTCAGTGCCGTTGATATTATAGAAAACCGCCGAGAGGCAGATATTAGATATTAAAGATACATGAAATATATGATTATTGCGGGGGAGGCGTCCGGAGACCTCCACGCGGCTAATGTTATAAAATCGCTCAAAAAGATAGACGCGTCAGCCGATATCCGTTTTTTCGGTGGCGACCTTATGGCTAAGGAAGCGGGCATAGACCCGGACCTGCATTATGATCAGATGAATGTGATGGGCTTCAGCGAGGTTCTGCGCAAGTTGCCCGTGATACTGCGCAACCTGCGTCAGGCGAAGGCTCTGTTGCGCGAGTTCCGTCCGGATGCGTTGATTCTTGTGGATTATCCCGGATTCAATCTCAAGCTGGCGAAGTTCGCGCACAAGTTGCATGTCCCCGTGCATTATTTCATTTCACCGAAGGTATGGGCATGGAAGGAATGGCGGGTGAAAAAGATTAAAAAATATGTTGACCGCCTGTATTCGATTCTTCCGTTTGAGGTCGGTTTCTATAAGAAACATCATTATGACGTGACATATGTGGGAAATCCTTCGGTGCAGGAGATTGCCTACAGTCTCGGTCACATCCCGCCGAAGAAACATTTCATGGAGCGTCAGGGACTTGATGATCCCCGTCCGATTATCGCTCTGCTTCCCGGCTCACGCCGTGGAGAGATCCGCAACAATCTCCCTCTGATGATTGCTGCGGCAAAGCGTTTTCCGGAATTTCAGTATGTTGTGGGCGCCGCTCCGGCTGTGGGTGAGAAATTCTACCGTGAGGTAGCTCAGGATCCCGGGCTCAAGGTGACGTTCGGCTCTACGCACACGCTTCTTAAATATTCGCAGGCTGCTGTGGTCACATCGGGCACAGCCACTCTCGAGACCGCGCTTATAGGCACGCCGCAGGTGGTGGTATACCGCGCCAACGGGGTGAAACTTTCCTACAGGATAATGGAGAAACTTCTCAAAGTGAAATATGTGTCTCTCCCCAATCTTATCGTTGGAAACAGCGTGGTGCCGGAGTTGCTGGTGCACAACTGCACGGTAGAGTCGATTGCGCGTGAGCTGTCGCCGATTCTTCAGCCTTCGCCGCGCCGCGAGTGGCAGATCGCCGGCTACCGCACAATGCAGAGAAAGCTCGGCAACTCCGTGGCTTCGGAGTATGTCGCCGAGCTTATAACCGATTCGCTGGGAGTCTCGGAGAGAGTCCCGGCAGAGGAAGATGCTAAACCGCAGACACGCAGACGGCAGCGCCGCAGAAAACAACCTCAACGCGAAGAGTCCGCGTCTTAGCGTCATATTTCCATTCTCCTCCTGTCACTTTTTTCGGAGCCTTTATGCCTGTGATTTCCAATGAAAAGGTCTGTCTGGCGGGCATCCCTTCGTAGCTCCCTTCCGAGTTGATGATGACAAAGGTCTCTTCTCCGTTCTGCCATCCTTTGAATGTGGTGAGGCGGTAATGTCCGTTTTTTATAGATTCCGGATCTTTCCTGTCGTCTTCGAAGAGGGTATAGGATGTTTCTTCCTGTGTGGGAAAATATTTCACTGTAAGCCTTGATGGGTCATATTCCGTTACGTTGGAGATTGGCTGTATGTATTGGGGAACGAAACTTCCCGCCTTTACGAACAGTGGCAGAGTGCCGAGCGGTGCCTGCACCGTGGCTGTAGAGCCTCCCTTGTATCTGAGACGCGTGTCGTTCCAGTTGATCCATTCACCTTCGGGAAAGATTACTTTGCGGGAGCGTGCCCCTTTGTCGAGCACGGGCGCGACAAGAATCTCACTGCCCCATAGATATTCGTCCTGTACATTCGCGAATCTGTCATCTTTGCCCCCGGTGAAATTAAGCGGGCGGGCGAGTGGGAATCCTTTGGTGGTGTTCTCATAGGCGAGTGTGTAGTTGTAGGGCAGCCATTCATAACGCATCCTTATAAACCGTCTGATTATATTCTCATGTGCCGGATAATGATATGGCTCCGGACGGAATTGCGCGTGTGTGCGAAGAACCGGAGAGAAGACTCCCGTCTCGATCCATCGCACATACAGCTCGGGATCATAAGGGTGTGCGGGGTCTACCGCGAATCCGCCTATGTCGGAACCCATGTAGCCCAGTCCTGAAAGTCCGGAGTTAAGCATGAGATTCACCTGCGGCTGCAGACCGCCCCATGACCGCGAGACATCCGTTGTCCAGGGAAACACCGAATAGCGCTGCAGTCCGGCTGTGCCGCCGCGCATGAGAAGCATAGGACGAATGTCGGGAAAATCCTTCCTCATCCCTTCATATATAAGCCGGCTCCATTCGTTGCCGTAGACATTGTGATATTGCGATGCGGTCTGACCGTTGGCATGCATGATTGTGAGCGGATGAACTTCCGGCTCTCCGAGGTCGCCCCACCATCCGGCAAGTCCCTCGGCTGTAAGAGGCTTGAGCCTGTTCCAGAGCCATTCCCTTGTGTCGGGATTGGATATGTCAAGCATGCCGGCGTCTCCGACCCATGTCGTGACATCATGTGTCTTGCCCTCGGAATCTCTGGCGAGCATCCCTTTCGAGGAAAGAAGATTGTAATTGTCGATAGCTCCGTTCTTGTTTACATAGGGCTGCGAGATAAGGATGGTGTTGACACCCATCGCGTTCAGGGAGTCAAGCATCTTCCTGTGGTCGGGAAACTGCTCCTTGCTCCAGGCAAGACGTCCCATGTCTTTCTCCGTTCCATACCAGTAAAGGTCAAAGACGATGCCATCGAGCGGATAGCCGCGGGTCTTCAGTGAATCTACCGCGCCGAGCGCTTCCTGCCGGTTATGGTAACCGTATTTCGAGGTTATGTATCCCAATGCCCAGAACGGGGGGAGATTCTGGCGTCCGGTAAGGAGTGTGTAGTTGCCGGTGGTTCCGGCGAGAGTCCCGTTGCCGTTGATGAAATAGTAAGAGAGAGGGAGGGGAGTGTCCGATGTGTATGTTATCCGGTCTCCGAGGTGGAGTGCGGATGCGTTGTAGTCGTCGAAAAGCACTCCGTATCCGCGGTCTGACGCGAAATAGGGAACGGTGATTCCCATCTGCGAGATACGCGGGTCTCCTGCCGTGTAGCCGTAGGTCTGTCTGTTGTACATCACAAGGGTGGCTCCGTTGAGTCTCAGTGAATGTCCGCGCTCTCCGGCTCCGTAATAATTCTCTTTCCCTGTGGGGGCGAAAGATATTGTTTTTGTGTCTCCGGCGTTGCAGACTCCCGCTGCTTCGGAAAGGAGTGTGTCGCCGGCAAGGTTGGTGAATACGGTTTTTCCGGTGCGGCGGTTTACCCTCACGGTTGTAGTGGCACTTGTCAGCGTAAATTCTTCAGGGGTGACGGAGGCGCTTGTCCCGTTCCGTGATGGCGCGAGCACCGCTGCCTGAGACTTGGGAACGTCAAGTTGTCTCTTCCCTGAAGGGATGGTGGTGACACGGAAAATGTCTCCGTTTATCGGAGTGACTGCAACGGTCTTGTCTCCCGCTTTCACAAGATATGTCTCACCCTGTTTCGTTATCGGTCCTGACGGGTGAAGAACCTCCGCCATAGACAAGGCGGCAAGGATACACCCTGCCGCCGATATGCTCAGTATTCTTTTGTTCATTTAAGAGATGATGTTAGAATTCGAGGTCGCCGTTCTCGATTACGTGCCATGGCAGACCGGATGCGGCGAGTTTCTCAAGGAATGGATCGGGATCGAACTCCTCTACGTTATGCACGCCGGGCATCACCCATTTGCCGGTGAGGAACATATACGCTCCCACCATAGCCGGGACGCCGGTGGTGTAGCTGACTGCCTGCGCGCCTGTCTCTTTGTAGGCTTCCTGGTGCGAGCAGTTGTTGTAGATGTAATATGTCGATTCCTTCCCCTCTTTGTCAAGGCCGCTTATGCGGCAGCCGATGGAGGTCTCGCCGGTATAGTTCTCTCCGAGAGAGCCGGGATCGGGCAATACGGCTTTGAGGAATTGTATAGGCACTATCTCCTGTCCGTTATACATCACAGGGTCGATTCTCGCCATGCCTATGTCCTGGATCACGCGGAGGTGTGTGAGATATTCCTGACCGAAGGTCATCCAGAAACGGGCGCGGCGGATCGAGGGGAAGTTGAGGACAAGGCTCTCAAGTTCTTCGTGATAGAGCAGGTATGACTCGCGCTCGCCGATATTGGGATAGTTGAGTGGCTTGTGGATCTCGAGATTCTCTGTCTCGACCCATTTGCCGTCTTCCCAGTATTTCCCTTTCTGGGTTATTTCGCGGATATTGATTTCGGGATTGAAGTTTGTGGCGAACGCTTTGCCATGGTTGCCGGCGTTGCAGTCTACGATGTCAAGATAACGCATCTCCGAGAAATGGTGCTTGGCTGCGTAGGCGACGAAAATGGCTGATACTCCGGGGTCGAAACCGCAGCCGAGAATGGCGGTCAGACCCGCTTCCTCGAAGCGTTTGCGGTATGCCCACTGCCATGAATATTCGAAATGCGCCTCATCCTTGGGTTCGTAATTGGCGGTATCAAGGTAGTTGACGCCGCATTTCAGACATGCCTCCATGATGGTGAGATCCTGATAGGGGAGGGCGACGTTGATGCAGATGTCAGGGCGGTGACGGTTGAAAAGTTCCACCAGCTCTTCGACTGAGTCTGCGTCTACTCTGTCAGTGACGATATTCTTCGCACCGATCTCTGCCGCGATTTTGTCGCATTTCGATTTTGTGCGGGATGCGAGCACAATCTCATTAAAAACTTCCGGATTCTGAGCGCATTTGTGGGCTACCACAGTGCCAACGCCTCCGGCGCCGATTATAAGGACTTTTCCCATTTTTTTATTGTTTACTTGATATGTTTGCTGCAAATATAACAATTATTTGGGGAATAGTCACATATTTTCTATCATAGTTTAACGCGATTTGAAATCTATTAATTAAATTCGCGTTATAAATCGGATGAAAAATGAAGATATCAATCAATAATATCGGGGATATGCCGCGTGCGGCTGCCGAGTTCGCGGCGGCGATGGGGGATAACAGGCATTTCGCCTTTCATGCCCCTATGGGCGCGGGAAAAACAACATTCATATCTGCGTTGTGTGCGGCTCTCGGCTCTGAAGACGAGGCTTCAAGCCCTACTTTCAGCATCGTCAATGAATATGCTGTCGCTCCGGATGCCGTTGCGCCTGGGGGGGCGGACAAGATATATCACTTCGATTTCTACAGGGTGGAGACGGCGGAGGAGCTGCTCGACATGGGGCTTGACGATTATTGGGATTCAGGTTCCGTCTGCCTTATGGAATGGCCCGGAAACGCTCTAGGATTTCTCCCGGACGACACGGTTGATGTGAGAATCGAGGTCTTGCCTGATGATTCAAGGGTGCTGACGGTATGAGAATAGAATGGCTGGATGAATGCGTGTCGACCAACACGCGGGTGACGGAATATCCACTCTCGGAAGAGGGGGTGATTGTGGCTGCGCGTTGCCAGACAAGGGGCCGTGGACAAAAGGGTAATTCCTGGGAGGCGCAGCCGGGTAAGAATCTTACATTCTCGGCGATGTGGAAACCTCAAGGCATCGCTGCGAGAGAACAGTTCTCTGTCAGCGAGGCTGTCGCGCTTGCCGTTGTCGATTTTCTGGAAGATGAGGGAATCGACGCGCAGGTCAAATGGCCAAACGACATCTATGTGGATGACCGTAAGATATGCGGAATCCTTATAGAGCATTCGGTTATGGGAACGGAAATTTCCCGCACAATCGCCGGTGTGGGAATAAATGTGAATCAGCGTGAATTCCGGAGTGATGCTCCCAATCCTGTCTCGATGGCGTCCATAACCGGAACTGAATTTCCGTTGGAAAGACTGCTTGAGGATTTTGAAATGAAACTCCGCCGACGTCTCGGGCAGATATCCGGACCGGAGGGGAGAGCTGAGATTCACGATGAGTTCCAGTCGAGGATGTGGCGTTTCGACGGTTCCGCCTATCCTTTCCGCGACAGGGAATCGGGCGTGTCATATCCGGGCATTGTCAGAGGCGTGGAGCCGATGGGGTTCCTGCATGTCGAGAATGCGGATACCGGCGAGACTCGCGGATATGCCTTCAAGGAGGTGGAATTTTTGCTATCCGGCGGAATTTGATTAAATTTGCATCTTATGAGTGACAAGGAAGCGAAAACAGGAAAAATGCGCACAGTGCTGGGGTATGCTCTCAGATGGCTGTTGCCGCTCGCGCTGACGGTCTTGCTGGTCAGCTATATGTTCAGAAAAGTCAATTTCTACGACATGATGGATATTATCCGTCATGGCGTGGACTATTGGTGGATATTGTGCGCAATGGGAATCAGCGTCTGTTCCCATATATTCCGTGCGTTGCGCTGGCGTATACAGTTGCGGAGTCTCGGCATAGACGCGCCGCTTCTGGCTTTGTGCTGCTCTATCTTCGGCTGTTATGCCTTGAACCTTGTCTTTCCGCGTCTTGGGGAGGTGTGGAGGTGCACATACATAGCCGGGCGTGAAAAAGCCCCTTTCGCCAAGGTGCTCGGCTCGATGGTTGCGGATCGTCTGTCGGATTCGATCTGTGTTCTTCTTCTCACCATACTGACATTCATCGTGGCGACTCCGGCAATCAATGCGTTCCTTACAAAATATCCGGTAGGGCAGGGGCTTGTGTCTACTGCCTCTTCCCCTTGGTTCTGGCTCGCTCTGGCGGCGGGTTGCGCCGTTGTGTGGGCGATATTCCGTTTCGGTCGCAATACTGCCCCTGTGAAGAAAGTGAAGGGCTGGGTGCTCGAGACATGGAAAGGTTTTGCCGTTGTCACTGAAATGAAAGGGAAATGGGCTTTCCTTTTTTACACAATCGCTATATGGGGATGTTATTATGTGCAGCTGTATGTGGCGTTCTTCGCGTTTCCGTTTACCCGCGAGCTGTGTGCGGAGCCGGGACTTGCATTTGGACTGACACCATGCCTTGTGGCGTTTGTGCTCAGCTCGATCGGTATGGCTATACCTTCCAACGGCGGACTCGGTCCCTGGAACATAGCCGTGATGTTCGGTCTCGCCATATATGGCGTCGGCACTGCTGACGGAACGGCGTTCTCCATGCTGCAGTGGTCAGGTCAGACGGTGATGCTCATAATTCTCGGAATCTTCACGATGGCATATATATCACTTGATAAAAAGAAAAAAGAGGAAGTTCCCTCGGATAAAGCCGGGGTTTCCCGTTCTTAGCCTACATATACGAATTGCAGACTATTATGAATTTCAACGACGACAAAGACGATTTTTTTGACGGTCCCGACATACAGGAAGTGCCTAAAACACCGAAAGCCCCTCTTCTTAAACCTGAGGATCCCGATTACTGGGAGCAGGAGGAGTCTGAATTTGAACACCTGCTGCCTCCGCGTCGCAACACGACAATATGGCTCTGGGTGGCGGCTGCCGCGTTGGCTGTCGGCGCTTTTCTTGCCGTTTATCTCTGGTTCTTCTCGCCATACGTGACGGAAGCCGTGCAATACGGTTATGTGGAGGATATCGAAAAACGGGGGGACGTCTTCAAGACTTACGAGGGGACAATGTTGCCATACAAGGAATTGATGGATACTACACGGGTATACCGCAAGGATTTCATCTTCTCCGTCAAGGACCCGGCGGTTGCGGTGGAATTGCGCCGTCTGCAATACGCCAACCTTCCCGCGCGCGTTGAATACGAGAGATATCACGGCTCGTTGCCATGGCGTGGCGAAAGCCGCATAATGGTGGTGCGTGTTGACACTGCCGATCCCGCCAAAATACTTCCTCCGGAATTTGCTCCCGACATATGAATCTAAGAACGGTCTGCATATTTTTGTTGTCGCTTGTTGCCGCGTCGCGGACAGATGCGGGAGCGCAGGATGTCGTGGATAATTCACAATTGTCTGTCACGGATTCCGTGCTGACTGTTTCTAAAACGGTATTGCGCGTCGAGGCATATGCCTTTGCCGACAGAACCGATATCCGGGAAGTCAGATTTGAAGATGGCTCCCGGCTTCATTCAATAGGTGAATATGCGTTTATGGGGTGTTCCAATCTTAAAAACATCACATTGCCGGCAAGTCTTAGGACACTCGGTGAGGGATGTTTCCGTGAATGCGGATTGACCTCTTTGGCTGTTCCGGACGGAGTGAAAGAATTACCCAAGGGGATGTGCGCATGGAATGAAGAGCTGCGGACCGTATCTCTCCCCGCCGGACTGGCTGACATCGCGGCGCATGCGTTCGCCTATTGCAAGAGTCTTGAATCCATTGCGATACCCCGGGCGGTAAGTCATATAGGCAACAACGCCTTCTCCTGTTGCTACACACTGGCGGAGGTGACGCTTCCCCGGGCGATGAGAGAGCTGGAATCTTATGCCTTCTCCGACTGTCGCTCATTGCGCGGCGCGGTCATGCCTGCAAATTCAAGGCTCCTCGGCGAATTGATTTTCAGCGGATGTGAAAACCTCACATCCATAACGGTGATGTCGCCCGTACCGCCACCCTTCGACTGTGACAGTTTCATCTTCGAGCCGGACGAGACGCGTCTGTATTCCCGATGCCGTCTCTACGTTCCTGCCGAATCCGTCAACCGTTACAGAATAGCCCGCGGCTGGAAGCTCTTCACAAACATAATTCCCGTCAGTCATCGTAAATAGCCGCCCCAAATTTCACTTTTATTTTTAAACACTCTTAAGGAACGCGGACTTAAGCCGAGATGGCTTGTTCTCGGCGGGAGTCCGCGTTGGGCAGGAACCGGGTGAAAATAAAAATAGCAGATTTGGAATCTGCTATTTTATTGGTTTCAATGTCTTTGTCTGATGCTGCAAGTCATCAGGTATGATTCTGCACGGTGTTATTCCTCTTCCTTCATGTTGTGGAAGACATTCTGGACATCTTCGTCATCTTCGAATTTTTCGAGGAGTTTCTCAAGCTGTTCGCGCTGCTCGGCTGTGACTTCCTTGTAATCTGTCGGGATTCTTTCAAACTCTGCCGATACAATCTCGATGCCTTTGTCCTCAAAGAATTTCTGAAGGTTGGCGAACTGATCGAAAGCGCCGTATATCAGCCATTCCTCATCTTCCGCCTCAAGCTCTGCCTCGAAATCCATAAGGTCGAGTTCGAATTCATCAAGTGCGATGTCTGCATTCGGTTTTACGTGGAAAACGCTCTTGTGGTCGAACAGGAATGAGAGTGAACCCTGAGTGCCGAGTGATCCTCCGAATTTATTGAAATAGCTGCGTACGTTGGCAACGGTGCGCTGGTTGTTGTCGGTGGCGGTCTCCACTACAATGGCGATTCCGAAGGGACCGTATCCTTCATATACGATCTCTTTGTAGTCTCCGGCATCTTTGTCGGTAGCTTTCTTTATGGCACGTTCGATAGTGTCCTTGGGCATATTGGCTGCCTTGGCGTTCTGCATCAATACACGCAGACGTGGATTCATGCTCGGGTCAGGACCGGCTGCCTTTGCTGCAATGGTTATTTCCTTACCGATACGGGTGAACGTACGGCTCATATTGCCCCAGCGTTTCAGTTTGCGGGCTTTTCGGAATTCAAATGCTCTTCCCATATATGTTGTTATCTTGTCTGTTAGTTAATATTATCTTAATTCTGCTCCCATGTTTTTAAGAGCTTCTATAATTCTGCTCATGGATGCGTCGATCTGTTTGTCGGTAAGAGTTTTCTCATTATCCTGCAGTTTCATTGACACTGCATATGATTTCTTGCCGGCAGGGAGGTTTTTCCCTTCATATACATCAAAGAGACGCACGTCTCGCAGAAGTTTGCGTTCAGCCTTGCGTATCACGGCATCTATATCGGCGAATCTGACACTCTTGTCAACGAGCAGCGCGAGGTCGCGGTCCACAGGCTGAGTCTTTGGCAGTTCCGCGTATGTCACACGGTTCCTGGCTGTAAGTTTGAAAAGGCTGTCCCAGTCTATGGCTGCGTATGTCACGTTCTGCTCAATATTGAATTTCTTAAGTATCGCCGAACGTATGATTCCGACTTCAGCTATATGTTTGCCCGAGCGGCTTGCGATATCGAGTTTTGCCGCGAAGATTTCGTCTGAGCCTTGGGTTGTGGAGACAGCGGCTGCCTGCAGCCCGAGACGGCGGAGGATATTGTTTACAATGCCCATCAGGTCGTAGACAGAAGCCTCTTCCGCTTTTACATTCCAGGATGCCGGTTCTTTCTTTCCGGTAATCCAGATGCCAAGTTCCATGCGCTCGCTGTATTGAGCCAAAGGTTTCTCCGCCGAGAATTCCTTTTCAGGATTGAACCGGTAGACATTCCCGAACTCATAGAATTTCAGATCCGGCATCTTGCGGTTCACATTATGCGATATCGACTCAAGTCCGCCGTAGAGAAGTGTCTGGCGCATCACACCGAGGTCATTGC